>NZ_CACSJV010000067.1:0-14964 GCF_902706105.1 Curtobacterium sp. 18060
GGCGGGGCGGGGGGCGCTTCGTGAGCAGAAATGGTCGGGTCCGCCGAACGCACCCGACCATTTGTGCTCACGAAGTGCCGCCACGCCCACACTCGGAATCCCCGACGGCGGCGAGTGGTTGCCTGGGGGCATGCGATCGATCGTCTACACGAAGCCCGGTGACAGCAGCGTCCTCGAACTCGTCGAGCGGGACGTCCCCGAACCCGGCGCCGGCGAGGTCCGCGTCCGCGTCGTCGTCTCCGGCGTGAACCCGACGGACTGGAAGGCCCGGGCCGGCGGTACCTACGGCGACGGACTGCCCTTCCCCGAGATCACCCCGAACCAGGACGGCGCCGGTGTCGTCGACGCGGTCGGCCCGGGTGTCGAGCACCTCGCCGTCGGTGACCGCGTGTGGCTCTTCATGGCCGCCGCCTCGCGCCCGACCGGAACTGCACAGGAGTACACCGTCGTGCCGGAGACCCGAGCGGTCCGCCTGCCCGACGAGACGAGCTTCGACATCGGTGCTTCGCTCGGTGTCCCGGCGATGACCGCGCACCGCGCCCTCACGACGCACGAGGACGGCCCCGCACGACTCGGCCCCGGTGCGCTCGACGGCGTCACGGTGCTCGTCGCCGGTGGTGCCGGAGCGGTGGGGCACGCGGCGATCCAGCTCGCCCGTTGGGCCGGCGCGACGGTGATCACGACGATCAGCTCGGACGACAAGGCCGCACTCGCCACCGCGGCGGGTGCCCACCACGTCGTGAACTACCGGCAGGACGACGCCGCGGCTCGCATCCGCGAGATCGCGCGGGACGGCGTCGACATCGTCGTCGAGGTGTCGATCCCCCAGAACGCCGAGCTGGTCGCCGACGTCCTCGCGAACCACGGCGTCGTGTCGATCTACGCGAACAACGGCGGCGACGAGGCCACGCTGCCGATCCGCCCGAACATGAGCGTGAACGCGCGCTACCAGTTCCTGCTGCTCTACACGATCGGCGACGAGGCCTTGGCCGCAGCAGCCGAGGACGTCACCGAGGCGCTGCACGACGGCGTGCTGCCGGTCGGCGCGGACGCGGGACTGCCGCTCACCCGCTTCGACCTCGCCCGCACCGCGGACGCGCACGACGCCCTCGAGCAGGACACCGTCGGCAAGGTGCTGATCGACGTGCCCCAGGCGCAGTAGCCCCGATGCCCAGACCACGAACGGCTCCCACACCCGTGGGAGCCGTTCGTGGTGGACGATGCGGGAAGGGTCAGCGACCCAGGCGCGCGGCGATGGCTGCGGCGACCCGGATCCGGGCTGCTTCGCGCTCGCGCTCGATGTTGGCGGCGATGACGTCGAGGTCCTCGTAGTCGGCGTCGGTGGTGGTGTCGTTCCAGTTCGGCGATGAGATCCGGGCACGCCCGAACGACGGCGGAGCAGGGTTCACGGTCGTCATGAGGGCATCGTACGTCGAGCGTCCGACAGAGCGTGTGAGCATCACGGGCCTTTCCTTGGATTGCGGTCGCGCTCGGGGAACGAGTAGGTCAACGAGAACGCCACGGCCATGAACGACGCCATCATCGCGATGTTCTTGGCGTCGAGTTCGGTGAAGGCGTCGGGGACCGGGGAGTCGACGGTGAGCATGCCGAACGAGTACTGGTCGGACCGGATCACCACCGAGACGTACGACGAGTAGCGCGGTTCGAAGCCCGGCACGTCCTGGTCCACGTCGACGTCGGCCGAGCGGTCGCCGACGATCCGGGGTGATCCCCCGACCAGCACCCACTCGAGGTTGCGGTCGCCGTAGGGCGTGCCCGCGCGGAAGACCCCGGCGGTGTCGCCGGCACCCCCGTGACCGATCGGCTCGAGCGCACGCAGATCGGTGGACAGCTGGTACACGTTTGCCCGGACGTCGGGCACCTTCGGCAGCAGGTAGAACGCCAGGGCCACGGCGACCCGGTCGGCGACGACGGAGAGTTCGCCGTGGCGCTCGGAACGGGGCAGTTCGGTGAACCGGACGAGCCGGGTGGCGATCTGGCCGAACGCGTACCGGACCGCCGTCGACTGTTCGAGTCCGGCCCCGGTCGCGTTCTCCTCGGCCACCGCCCGCGCAGCGTCGCTGCGTCGGGTCCGGACCACCTGCACCGCCACGGCACCGGCCAGCACGACGAGCCCGAACACGACGAGCGACAGTCGCACAGCCGGGGTGACGAACAGGTTCGGCAGCTGGAACGCCGCAGTGGGCGCGGCCGCCACCACGATCGGCCACCCGACCGTGCCGACCCGTCCTGAACGCTGTTGCCCCATGACCACGACGCTAGGTCACGCCACCGACGCAGACGGAGTTGTCCACAGGTCGGTTCTCCACAGGATCCGTCGGGCTCCACCGGCCCGTCGCACGCAGCTGGTAAGCAAGACCCATGACCGATGCCAGCACGCCCGTTCCCGGATCCAGAGCCCTCGTCCTGGGGGGCGGAGGTGTCGCCGGCATCGCCTGGGAGGTCGGCGTCCTCACCGCCCTGCAGGACGCCGGCGTCGACCTCGATGCCGCAGACCTGGTCGTCGGCACGAGCGCCGGCAGCGTCGTCGGCGCCTTCGTCCGGAACGGCGCGGTGCAGCAGGCGTACGACCAGCAGCACACCCCCGCGCCGACGACCTACGTCGAGCCGCCGGCCATCGACACCGACGCCGTCCAGCAGCGGATCGGTGCCGCGCTCGAGGGGGCGACCGGCGAGCAGGACGCGCGCGCCCGCCTCGGCCTCGCCGCCCAGCAGGTCACCGACGGACAGTCCGATGACGAGCGCGTGGCGACCTTCACCGAGACCCTGCCGTCCACCGACTGGCCGGCGAAGCCGCTCGCGATCACCGCGGTCGACGCCACCGACGGCACGTTCCGACTACTGACCGCGGCCGACGGCGTCCCGCTCTCCCGTGCGGTCGCCGCGAGCTGCTCCGTGCCCTTCGTGTGGTCACCCGTCGGCATCGAGGGCCGACCGTACGTCGACGGCGGGGTCCGCTCCGGCACGAACGCCGACGCCGCCGCCGGACACGAGCGTGTCCTCGTCATCGCCTGCGGTCCCGAGGGTCCGTCGCCGGTCGGCCCGTGGCTCGACGTCGCGGTCGAGTCGCTCCGCGCCGGCGGCAGCTCGGTCGAGGTCGTCGTGGCGGACAGCACCGCGCAGGAAGCCTTCGGCACGAACTCGCTCTCGCTGGCCACCCAGGCGCCCTCGGCCGAAGCCGGCCGCGCCCAGGGCACTGCGGTCGCCGAGCAGATCGCCGCCTTCTGGGCCGATGACCTGGTGAGCGTGGTCGCATGACGACGCCGTTCTCCGACCTCGACCAGTACATCGCGCTCCCCCGGGTCGACGGGATCGCGATCAGCCCCGACGGTGAGCGCGTCGCCCTGACGGTCAGTGTGCTCGACCCGGACGGCACCGGGTACCGGCGCTCGATCTGGCAGGTGCCCGCGACCCCGACCGTCGACGCGGACGGACCCACCGCACGCCCGGTCCGCCTCACCCGTTCCGCCAAGGGCGAGGGCGGCATCTCCTTCACCCGCAGCGGCGACCTGCTCTTCGTCTCGGCCCGCCCCGACGCCGATGCCACCGACGTCGAGGCCGCGCAACTCTGGGTCCTCCCGGCGGCCGGTGGTGAAGCGCGCCCCCTGACGCGGCTCACCGGCGGGGTCGGCGGCGTCCTGGCGACCGCTGCGGCCGCCGACACCGTCGCGCTCACCGCCGACCTGCTGCCCGGCGCCGGTACCGACCCGGCCACCGTGGTCGACGCCGACGCCCAGCTCCGGAAGGCCCGCACGGACAAGAAGGTCCGCGCGATCCTGCACGAGACGTACCCGGTCCGGTACTGGGACCACGACCTCGGTCCCGACCAGACCCACATCCTCACGCTCGACCTGGCCGAAGGCCAGACCGAAGACCACGCCGAGGACGCAACCGCGCTCCCCCGCCTCACCGACCGCACGCCGGCTCCCGGCCGGTCGCTGGACCACGTCGCCGGGGCACTCACGCCCGACGGTTCCGTCCTGTTGGCAGCCGTGGGCGTCCGGGAGGCCCGTGGGGACCGTTCGACGCTCGTCACGATCGACTGCACCAGCGGCCACCGCACGGTGCTGTTCGACGACGCCGACGTCGACCGCGAGATGCCCACCCTGAGCCACGACGGTCGCACGATCGCCTGGGTCCGGACGGTGCGCTCCACCCCCGCCGGTGCGAACCAGCAAGAGGTCTGGACCGCCGGCATCGACGGGTCGGACCCGCGCCGCATCGCGACCGACTGGGACCGCTGGCCGAGCGAGCTCGTGTTCGAGCACGGCGACCGGGCACTGCTCGCCGTGGCCGACCAGGACGGCCGGGCGCCCGTGTTCCGCATCCCGCTCGACGGCGCAGCCGTCGAACAGCTGACCCACGACGACTGGGCGTACTCGAGCCTGCGCGTGGCGGAGGCGACGGGCGCGGTCGTGGCGCTCCGGGCCTCCTGGGCGGCACCACTGCACCCCGTGCGGATCGCGACGGACGGCGAGGTGACCCCGCTCGCGACGCCTGCGCCCCTGCCCGAGGTCCCCGCGCACCTGGAAGAGGTCGAGACGACCGCGGCCGACGGCGCGCGCGTGCGCGGCTGGCTGGTCGTGCCGGAGGGTGACGGGCCGCACCCGCTGCTGCTCTGGATCCACGGCGGACCGCTCAACTCGTGGAACCAGTGGTCGTGGCGGTGGAACCCGATGCTCCTGGCGGCGCGCGGGTACGCCGTGCTGCTGCCGGACCCGGCACTGTCGACCGGCTACGGGCTCGACTTCGTGAACCGTGGGTGGAACGCGTGGGGGCAGGCGCCGTACACCGACCTGCTGGCGATCACGGACGTGGTCGAGGCCCGAGCGGACATCGACGAGACCCGCACGGCGGCGATGGGCGGCTCGTTCGGCGGCTACATGGCGAACTGGGTCGCCGGGCACACCGACCGCTTCCGCGCGATCGTCACGCACGCGAGCTTGTGGGCGCTCGACCAGTTCAACGGCACCACGGACGCGTCGCAGTACTGGTCGTCGATCTTCGACGCCGCCGGCATCGAGGCCAACGACCCGCACCGCTTCGTGGCCGACATCACGTCACCGATGCTCGTGGTCCACGGCGACAAGGACTACCGGGTGCCGATCGGCGAGGGGCTGCGACTGTGGTCCGAGCTCGCCGAGCACCACGCGGCCGACGACGGCACGATGCCGCACCGGTTCCTGTACTTCCCGGACGAGAACCACTGGGTGCTCTCGCCGCAGCACGCCGTGGTCTGGTACGAGACGGTGTTCGCGTTCCTCGGGCAGCACGTGCTCGGCCAGGAGTGGGAGCGGCCGGAGCTGCTCGGGTAGCGCGGGCGTGGCGGTCGACCCGGAACGACACGATCGACGTCGCACGACATCGAGAACGTCGTTCCGGGTCGGATCCACCCGACCGACCCGAGCCCCGCGCTACACGAACGCGGCCTGCCCGGTGATCGCCCGACCGACGATGAGCGTGTTCACCTCGCGCGTGCCCTCGTACGAGTAGATCGCCTCGGCGTCCGCGAAGAACCGGGCGACGCCCTTGTCGAGCACGATGCCGTTGCCGCCCTGCACCTCGCGGCACCAGCCGACGGTCTCGCGCATCTTCGCGGTCGCGAACGCCTTCGCCAGGGCGGAGTGCTCGTCGCCCCCGACACCGGCGTCCTGCATGGCCGAGGCCTGCGTGCAGAGCGCGATCGAGGCCGTGATGTTCGACAGCGACTTCACGAGCAGGTCCTGCACGAGCTGGTGCGCGGCGATGGGCTTACCGAACTGGATCCGCTCGCGGGCGTACGCGAGCGCCGCGTCGTAGGCGCCGACCGCGATGCCGACGGCCTGCCAGGCCACCTCGGTGCGGGTCAGACGGAGCACCTCCGCCGTCGACCGGAACGAGTCGGCGCGCTGGAGCCGACGCGATTCCGGCACACGCACCCCCTGCATGACGATGTCGGCGTTCTGCACCCCCCGCAGCGCGATCTTGTCCTCGATCTTCGTGGCGGTGAAGCCGGGGGTGTCCGTGGTGACCAGGAAGCCCTTCACCTGTTCGTCCGCGACGTCCTTCGCCCAGATGACGACGACGTCGGCGAAGGTGGCGTTGCCGATCCAGCGCTTCTCACCGTCGAGCACCCACGTGTCGCCGTCGCGGCGGGCGGTGGTGCGCAGGCCACGGGCGGAGTCGCTGCCGGACAGCGGTTCGGTCAGGCCGAACGCACCGATGAGCTCGCCGGCCGCCATGCGCGGCAGCCACTCGCGCTGCTGTTCTTCGCTGCCGGCGACGGCGATCGAGTTCATCGCCAGACCCGACTGCACGCCGATGAACGTCGCGACGCTGGCGTCGACGCGTCCGAGCTCGAGCGCAGCCCACCCGCGGTACACGGCCGAGTTCTCGAACTGGCGCACGAGCGGGATCCCCGGCCCGTACATCCCGAGCTCGGCGAGCGGGGCGATCACCTGCATCGGGAACTCGGCGCGTGCCCAGTACCCGTCGGCGATGGGCGCGACCTCGCGCTCGAGGTACTCGCGGAGTCGCCCGATCGACGCACGCTCCGGCTCGGTCAGCTGCTGTTGGAAGCCGTAGAAGTCCGATTCGAGGAGGCCCGTCGTGGGCGTCAGCGTTGACATGGAACCAACGATGCATCATTCTCGAAAACGTTGCAAGGGAGGCTCGCGTGTACACATCGGATTCTGCGCTGCGCGCCTTCCGGGAGGCCCGCCACACGTTCATCGACGGCTCCCGCATCGACATGGGCGCGTTGGCTGCCGCACTCGGCGTGGACCGTACGTCACTGTTCCGGTGGGTGGGCAACCGTGACCGGTTGCTGTCCGAGATCCTGTGGTCCCTCGCAGTCCCGACGCTCGACCGGGCGTCCCGTGCTGCCGACACGATCGGGTCGTCCGGAGCGGCGCGCATCGTCGACGTGCTCGACCGGTTCACCGCCGACCTCATCGACGCCACCTACTTCCGCGCCTTCCTGACCCGCGAGCCCGCGCGGGCGATGCGCCTGCTGACCACCTCGGAGAGCGACGTGCAGAGCCGGTTCGTCGAGCGGGTCACCGCGCTCGTGGTCGAGGAGCAGTCGTCCGGCGAGTTCGATCCGGCCCCGCTGTCCGCCGAGGAGCTCGCCCGGCTGCTCGTCCGGATCTCAGAGTCGTTCACCTACGCTGAGTTCATCTCCGGTGAGGCCCCCGACCCCGTCCGGGCACGCGCCGCGTTCGAGTACGTGCTGCGCCCCGCCGCCGATCACGCCACACCCGCACCTCCGATCGGAGACCGATGACCATCGACGAGTACCCGTTCCGCCGCCTCTACCCCACGCGGTGGAACGACAACGACATGTTCGGGCACGTCAACAACACGATCTACTACTCGGCGATGGACAACGCGTCGACGTACTGGTTCCGCGAGGAAGCGGGTCTCGACCCCTTCACGTCGGAGTGGATCGCAGTGCTGGTGTCGTCGAGCTGCCGCTTCGTCGAGTCCGCCGTGTGGCCGGACGTCATCGAGGTCGGGATGCGGTCCAAGCACCTCGGCAACACGAGCCTGTCGTGGGAGTTCGGCCTGTTCCGGCAGTCCGACGGCGCACTGCTCGCCACCGGTGAGTTCGCGCACGTCATCATCGACCGCGAGGGCGCCCGCCGACCGATCCCCCTACCGGAGTCGCTGCGCGCGCTCGTGACCGGCACGATGGTCGCCCAGGAGCCCGCAGTCGTCGATTGACCGCGCGCACGACGCCCGGTCAGGGGCGGTAGTCGTCGCGACGGGGCTGGTTCAGCCGCACAGCGAGGTCGTCACCCGCGGGCTTTGCGCCGTTCAGGGTCCCGAGCACCTTCGCCGCCGTCGACAACACGAAGCCGATCCCCCGGCCGATGGCTTGAATGAAGCGCATGACGTCCCCTCTCGTCACCCCATGCTAGCCCGCGGCCCGAGGACTGCTCAGGACTGCTCAGGACTTGAGGGCAGCGAGCTCGAGGTTGATGTCGTCGGGGTCCTGCACGGACAGGATCACCATGCCGGCGTCGCCGAGGTCGGTCACCTCGCCGTGCTCGACCCCCGCGGCGTCGAGACGTGCAGCCGCCTGGTGCAGTTCGTCGACCGACCCCACGACGAAGCTCACGTGGTCGAGCCCGACGGTATCCGGATCGAACGTCTGCCCCGCCGGGGCGACCGGGCGGAGACCGAAGACCTGGTCGCCGAGCCGGAACACGGAGCCGCCGTAGAAGCGCTCACGGTCCTCGCGAACGCCGGGCTCGTCGACCTGGTCGCTGAAGTCGATCGCCGGGTCGGTGCCGAGCAGCTGCTGGTAGAACGCCTTGCTGCGGTGGATGTCGGTCACGGTGACGCGGACGTGGGCGAGGGCGGTCGGACGTGCGAACGGTTCGGTCATGGTGGGGCTCCTCCGGGTTCGACCCGACGCCAGTGCTGTCGGGTGCGCGCCGTGGTTGCGACGCGCACCCGAGGCAACGCTCTGCCCCTCCGAAGCACCCGACACTGTGCGGCGACCGGACAGCGGCGCTGGACCCGAACGCCAGCGCCGCGGTCCGGTCAGATGAGCTCGTCGGTCAGGTGGTTCGGCGTGCCGAAGCGGTGCGCCGTGATCGAGACCGCCTGCTCGCGGACGAACGGCAGGATCTCGAGCCGCCCGGCTTCGGTCACGGGGCCGCCGTACACCGCGACGTCGGGACGCCCGCCGATCGCCGAGTACAGCGTCGACGTGTCGCCGCCGATGAGCCGGACACGGGTCGACGGGCCCGCCGCGATCGACGACGCGAAGGACTCGTCGGAGACCGCCTGCGACACGGAGCGCACGTTGGGCAGCGAGCGGAGCGCCGATGCGACGGGTGTCGGCAGCGCGGCGGCCGTCGAGACGTCGATCGCCGTGCCGGCCCGGAGCGCAGCCGCGACGACGCGGACGAGGTCAGGAACAGCATCCTCGTCACCAGAAGCCAGGCGCACCTGCACCGACGGGAACGGCAGGTACCGCGCGATGTTCCGCTCGGCGCTGAGAGCCGAGACGTCGGTCGCGGTGCCGAACAGCGTCGACCAGGCCTGCTCGTCCGACGCCAGCGACCGGTCGAGCACCGGCGAGGTGACCCCGGCCGCACGGACGAAGGCGCTGACCGGAGCAGAAGGAACGGACGCAGCAGTCGACGCAGCAGGCGCCCACGACCCGAGCCCGAGCAGGTAGTTCAGCCCGCCGGCCTTCGTGCCCGCGCCGACGGCCGACTTCTTCCACCCACCGAACGGCTGGCGGCGGACGATCGCACCGGTGATGCCGCGGTTGACGTAGAGGTTGCCCGCCTGGATCCGCCCGAGCCAGGTGCCGATCTCGGCCGGGTCGAGCGAGTGCAGGCCCGAGGTCAGGCCGTAGTCGACCTCGTTGACGATGTCGATCGCTTCGTCGAGGGTGTCGGCGGTCATCATGCCGAGGATCGGGCCGAAGTACTCGGTGCGGTGGAACTCCGAGCCGCGGCGGACGCCCTGGCGGACACCGGGGCTCCAGAGCTTGCCGGTCTCGTCGAGCTGCTTCGGCTCGACGGCCCAGGTCTCCCCCGCGCCGAGCGTCGTCAGGCCGGCGAGCAGCTTGCCCGACGCCGGCTCGATGATCGGTCCCATCTGGGTGGTGGGGTCGGTCGGCGAGCCGACGGTGAGCGAGGACACGGCGTCGAGGAGCTGGTTGCGGAAGCGCTTCGACTTCGCGACCGAGCCGACCATCACCACGAGCGACGCGGCCGAGCACTTCTGGCCGGCGTGCCCGAAGGCCGAGGCGACGACGTCCTTCACCGCGAGGTCGAGGTCCGACGACGGGGTGACGATCACGGCGTTCTTGCCCGAGGTCTCGGCGAGCAGCGGCAGGTCCGGGCGGAATGAGCGGAACAGCTCGGCGGTCTCGTAGGCACCGGTGAGGATCACCTGGTCGACCATCGGCGAGGCGATGAGCTGCTGGCCGAGCTCGTTCTCGGACACCTGCAGGAACGCGAGCACGTCGGCCGGGGCGCCGTGGGCGTCGAGGGCGGTCTCGATGATGGACGCGAGGACGGCCCCGGAGCGCTCGGCGGGCGGCGCCGGCTTGAGGACGACGGCGGACCCGGCAGCGAGTGCGGCCAGGGTCGAGCCGGCGGGGATCGCGACCGGGAAGTTCCACGGCGGCGCGACGAGGGTGAGCGTGGCGGGCGTGAAGGTCGCACCGTCGAGGTCGTCGAGCTGGGACGCGAGCGAGCCGTAGAAGTGCGCGAAGTCGATCGCCTCGGACACCTCGGGGTCGGCCTGGTCGATGGTCTTGCCGGTCTCCGCGGCCATGACCTCGATGAGTGCTGCGCGGTTCGCCTCGAGCGCGTCGCCGACGGCGTGCAGCACGGCGCCGCGAGCGGCACCGGACCAGGTCCCCCAGACCGCACCGGCGGCCTGGACGCGAGCGAGTGCCGAGTCGAGCGACGCGGCGGAGTCGACCCGGGCCTCCTGGACGGCGCGGACGCCGAGCGTCGACGACGCGATCCGGTCCGTGATGGCCGAACCCCACTGGCGCACCGACGCGACCGACGGGTCGCTGTCCGGCGTGTTCTCGAACCGGCCGGGCCCCGGTCGCCCGACGGCCGTGTAGCGGTCGGCGACGCGGTGGGACGCGGGAGCGGCGAGGCCCTCGGGTGTGGCGAGCGGCACGAGCGAGGCGCGGAAGCGCTCTTCCTCGCGGGCGAAGAGCGGCGGCGACGACACGAGCGAGAAGACTGCTGACATGAAGTTGTCCTGCGAGGCGCCCTCTTCGAGGCGACGGATCAGGTACGCGATCGCGACGTCGAACTCGCCGGGGTGGACGACCGGCGTGTAGAGCAGGAGGGAACCGACCGTGTTCTTCACTGCCGACGCCTGGCCCTGCGCCATGCCGAGCAGCATCTCGAACTCGATGCCGTCCCGAACGCCTCGTTCGCCGGCGAGCAGCCACGCGTGCGCGACGTCGAACAGGTTGTGCCCGGCGACACCGACGCGGACGTTCTCGACGCGCGACGGGGTGAGCGCCCAGTCGAGCACCCGCTTGTAGTTGGTGTCGGAGTCCTGCTTGGTGTGCCAGGTGGCGAGCGGCCAGCCGTGCACCGAGGCCTCGACCTGCTCCATCGGCAGGTTCGCGCCCTTGACCAGGCGGACCTTGATGCCAGCACCACCGCGGGCGCGGCGGGCGGCGGACCACTCCTGCAGCTGCTCCATCGCGGCGAGCGCGTCGGGCAGGTACGCCTGCAGGACGATGCCGGCTTCGAGCCCGAGGAACGCCGGCTCGTCGAGGAGCTTGGTGAAGACCGCGATCGTCAGGTCGAGGTCCTTGTACTCCTCCATGTCGAGGTTGATGAACTTCGCCGGGGTCGAGGCCGCGGCGCGCTCGAACAGCGGGCGGAGCTGCTCGACGATGTCGTCGACGGCGTGGTCGAACGCCCACGGCGAGTGCGGGTGCACGGTCGACGAGACCTTGATCGACACGTAGTCGACGTCGTCGCGCGCCAGGAGCTTGTGCGTGCCCTCGAGCCGGCGTGCGGCCTCGCGCTCGCCCAGCACGGCCTCGCCGAGCAGGTTCACGTTGAGCCGGACGCCGTCCCGCTTGATCTTGGCGATGGCGGGCCCGAGCTTCGAGTCGGTCGCGTCGACGATGAGGTGGCCGACCATGCCCCGGAGCACCCGGCGGGCGATGGGCACGACGACGGTCGGCAGGGCCGGGGCCATGCCGCCACCGAGGCGCACGAGTCCGCGCATCGCTGCGGGCAGGAACCCGGGGGCTGCAGGTGCGATCTGCCGGAGCTTGCGGGCGGCGACGGCCAGGTCTTCCGGGCGGACGACGCCGTCCACGAAGCCGACCGCGAAGTCCAGACCGGCGGGGTCGGCGAGCACCCCGGCGAGTTGCTTGGCGGAGCCGTCGACCGGGAACGACTCGGCCTCGGCCAGCCACTGTCGGACGAGTGCGACGGACTGGTCCGCCAAGGCGTCGTGGTCGGTGGCGGGGTGCTCGTGCAGGGTCGTCATGGGTTCAGTGTGGAGCGCCCGACTCATCAGCGGAAGCAACGGTTCGTGATGGGTACCCGTAAGTTCCGCTACCGTGAGCACGTGCTCGATGTCCGCCGTCTCGTCCTGCTCCGTGAGCTCTCCATCCGGGGCACGATCGCCGCGGTCGCCGAGGCCGTGAACTTCACCCCGTCGGCCGTCTCGCAGCAGCTCAGCACCCTGGAGCGCGAGGCCGGCGTGCCCCTGCTCAGGAAGGCCGGCCGGCGCCTGCAGCTCACCCCGCAGGCCGAGGTCCTGGTGCAGGCGGCCGGGCACGTGCTGGACGTCCTCGAGCTGGCGCAGTCGCAGGTCGAGGAGACGATGCCGACCGTGCAGGGGCGGATCCGTGTCGCGGTGTTCCAGTCCGCGGCCCTCGCCCTCATGCCGAACGCCCTGCACGCCATGGCGACCGAGCACCCGGACGTCCGCATCGAGATGGTGCAGCGGGAACCGGAGACGGCCCTGCACGAGACGTGGGCCCGGGACTTCGACGTGGTCATCGCGGAGCAGTACCCCGCGCACGCGGCTCCGCACCTTCCCGGGCTCGACCGGTCGGATCTGACCACCGACGCGGTCCGGCTCGCACTGCCCCCGGTGGACACCGCGCTCGTACCGGTGTCGTCGATCGAGGACGCAGGCGCGCTGCCCTGGGTGATGGAGCCCCGCGGGACCGCGTCGCGGCACTTCGCCGAGCAGGTCTGCCGACGCTGGGGCTTCGAGCCCGACGTCCGCTACGAGACCGCCGACCTGCAGACGCAGATCCGGCTCGTGGAGTCCGGGAACGCCGTCAGCCTGATGCCCGACCTCATGTGGACGGGTCGGACGACGACGTGCCGACTGGTCGAGCTGCCCGAGCACCCGCGCCGGACCATCTTCACGGTGGTCCGGTCGGCCGGGTCGTCCTCCCCTGCGGTCCGCGCACTCCGCCACGCCCTGGAGCGCGCGGCCGCAGCGGTCGGTGACACCGGTACGGACGTCGTGACCGATCCGTGACCTCCGACACGTCAGGACCGGTCGTCGTGGGACATTCCCTGGGTAGAGGACGCTGATCGAGCGTCCCACCCAGGCATCCGAGGGGGATCCCATGAACCAGTCCTGCAAGTACACGCTCCGCCGCAGCGCGGCGATCGGAGCGGCGATCGCGATCGTCACCGCCTCGTCGGCGTTCGGCATCGGCGCGAGCGCCGCCTCCGCGGCGACCGGCGAGACTGCCGCACCGAGCACCACCGCGACGTCGGCACCGCAAGACGCGACCACCGCACCCGACACCACGGCGGCCGGCACCGACACCGACACCGAGACCGAGACCGAGACCGAGACCACCACCGGTACCGACACGCAGCACGGCGCACCGGACGGCGCGCCCGCCGACCCGGCACCGACCACCGACTCGGGGCCGACCACCGAGACGGCGGCGCCGGACAACACGCCGACACCCACCCCGGCCTCGACCACGACGCCCACCGCGGACCCGGGGACGACGACCCCCGCCGCCGAACAACCCGCTCCCGAGGCATCGACGCCCGTCACCTGGGCGGAGCCGTCGACCAAGGACTCGCCGATCGTCCTCACCGCGACCGCCGGCCAGCCGTTCTCGCACACCTTCACCGCCCAGGGCGGCGACGGCCCGCTGGAGTACCTGTTCAACCCGCTGAACTTCTTCCCGAACAACGACGTCAACGGCTGGTCCTGGAACGAGCAGACCGGTGTCCTGAGCGCCACCCCGAAGAGCACGATCGACGGGCCCGCACTGTTCGAGGTCACCGCGACCGACCTGCACCAGACCGCGGTGCAGTACATCCAGGTCGACATCGAGCCCGGCGCCCCGGTGGGCGTCACGTTCGGCGTCGACATCCCGGACTCCGACGTGAGCTGGCAGGTCGACGCCGACGGGACGATCCGGGAGTACGCGCCGGGTGGCACCGGTGAGACCGTGGTGTCGGAGGTCCCCGCCACCGTCGGCTCCTCGATGACCCTCGCGGGGCTGGCCGTCGACGCGCTGGGCAACCGCACCACCCCGGGCGACGAGTACCCGCGGTCGACCGTCAC
Organism: Curtobacterium sp. 18060; assembly: GCF_902706105.1. Taxonomy (NCBI): domain Bacteria; kingdom Bacillati; phylum Actinomycetota; class Actinomycetes; order Micrococcales; family Microbacteriaceae; genus Curtobacterium; species Curtobacterium sp. 18060. Next base: position 14,077 of record NZ_CACSJV010000067.1, read on the forward strand.
GAGCACCACCGCGTCCGACGGCGTGGTCTGGGACCCGAAGTGGTCGGCGAACACGGTGACGTTCTCGGAGCCGGGTACCCGCACGCTGACGGTGTCCGAGGGCGGCGTCTCGACCTCGTTCACGGTCCGCGTCTCCGAGGCCCCCGCTCCCGTCGCCGGCATCGCCGTCGGGGTGCTCCCCGCGGACGAGACGACCGGGGACCGGTGGGGCGTCGAGGGCGACGTGATCACCTACTACCCGGCGGACGGCGATGCGCAGCGGGTCGACGCGATCCCGGCCCGACAGGGTGACCGGGTGCAGATCCGCGCCCTGGCCGTGGACGCCGACGGGCAGCCGGTCGGTGACCACACCGACCTCACCTTCACGAGCGATGTGGCCAGCGACCGCATCGAGTACGACCCCGAGGCTGCGGCCACGTGGGTGACCTTCGAGCACGCGTCGCCGCACACGGTCACCGTGGCGTCCGGGGACGTGACGAGCACCATCCGCTTCGAGGTGCAGCCGACGGCGACGACCACGGTCACGACCCCCCACACGCCGACCGCATCGGGCACCCTCGCGTACACCGGCGCCGACGAGGCCGGCCCGCTCGCGTGGACCCTCGGCCTCCTGGCATCGGGTGCCGGCCTGCTCGTCTGGCGCCTCCGTCGCCGACTCGGCTGAGGCACGTCACGGCGACCGCCTGACGGACCGGAGGCGCGGGGCACGACCGCCCCGCGCCTCCCGTCCGTCGTCGCGCGTTCCTGTGAGAAACCCCAGATGAGAGCCGGTAGTACCGAGATGAAACCGTGATCTCCGGCGGGGCTCGGAACGGGTCCGCGAACCGTAATGTCAGCACTGACGAGCGCACGATCACCGGGCGCTCGCGACCCGGACTCCCAGGGGGG
>NZ_CACSJV010000068.1:0-14813 GCF_902706105.1 Curtobacterium sp. 18060
GTCGATCGGCATCGTCCGCGACGAGCTGCCGAAGGAGAAGGTCAGCGTCACGATCGGTCTGCTCTCCGCGATCTTCGGCATCGGCGCCGGCGTCGGCATCGTCGCCGCCGGCCCGATCGTCGAGCACGTGGGCACCGCCTCCCGGCCCGTCACCGACACCGTCGCGACGGCGCTGCGCCCCGTCACCGGGACCGTGCAGACGGTCACCGACGCGCGACCCGTGACCACGGTCGTCGACACGCTCGACCACGTGGTCGGCAGCGTCCCGGTGGTCGGCCCCGTCGTCGGTGACGACACCCTCGGCACGGTCACCGCTCCGGTCACCGGCCTGGTCGACGACACCCTCGGCGGTGTCGGCACGATCGTCGGACAGGTCCCCGACGTCGTCGCGGGCGTGGTCCCGTCGGTCGGTGGCGTCCTGCCAGGAGGCTCGGATCCCGTCATCGACGTCCCCGCACCTCCGGTCGTCGTCGGCACCACCCCGTCCGGTGTGCCCGGCTCGGCTGTCCCGTCCGCGCGACCGCCGCAGGCTGCCGCCCCGGCGACGACCCCGTCCGCGCCCGCGGTCGCGTCGACCGACGATCATGCCGCTCTCGGAACGAGCGTCGAGCGCCGTCCCGGTCTGGCCGTCCCGTCCACCTTCGTGACCGGACCGCTCGCCGGCCCCGTCGCAGGTGCCGTGCAGGACGCGACGCTGGGCGGCACCGCCCTGCTCGTCCCCGAGCCGGGCGACGGCCACGGAGTGCCGTCCGACGGCCAGGGCGGCGCGGGCGTCCTCGGTGGCAGTGCCACCTCGACTCCCGGCGGCGTCGCAGCCGTCGGCATCGTCGGCTCGACCGACGACATCGTCTCCCTCGTCGCGGGGTCTCGCGGCACGCTCTCCGACGACGCGGTCCCCGCATCGGTCGTCGGCGAGCACGACGTCGCCCCTGACTGAGATCGGTGCGCCTGTCCGGCACGGCAGGCACGCACACACACCGACCGCGCCCGCGGTCGGCCAACGATCTCGATCAGGGAGTACGACCATGAACAAGTACGTCTCGAGAGGGCTCTGGTTCGCCCTCTTCGTCGGCGGCCTCACGCTCGGAGGGGCGGCAGCGGCGAACGCTGCCACGACCTCCGGAGCGGACGGCGCCGTGTCCGGAACCCAGGTGGTTCCGTCGGTGGACGCTCCGGTGTCCCTCACCGGCAACGCCCTCGGGGTGCTCGGCGACGCGGTGTCGTCGGTGACCTCGCCCGCCGCGGCGCCCGCGGCTCCTGCAGCTCCAGCCGCCGCTCCTGCACCGGCCCCAGCTCCCGCGCCGACGACCTCGGGCGCCGACGGCACGGCCTCCGGCACCCAGGTGGCGCCGGCTGTGACCGCCCCGGTCTCCGTCGGTGGCAACGCCGTCGCCGTCGGTGGCGACGCGGTGTCGGCCCCGGCTGCTGCTCCGGCTGCGCCTGCTCCGGCTGCTCCGGTTCCGGCTGCTCCGGTTCCGGCTGCCGCCGCTGCTCCGACCACCTCCGGTTCGGACGGCACCGGCTCGGGGACCCAGGTCGCCGGCGACGTGACCGTCCCCGTCACGGTCGGTGGCAACGCGGTCGCCGTCGGCGGTGACGCAGTGTCGACCACGACGCCGCCCACACCGGCAGCATCCACCCCGGCAGCACCGGCCGAGCCCGCTGCTCCGGCACCGGTCACCTCGGGTGCGGACGGCACAGCCTCGGGGACCCAGGTCGCCCCGGTCGTGTCGGTCCCGGTGACGGTGTCCGGCAACGGCATCGGGGTGCTCGGGGACGGCACCGCTGCGGGGTCCGGCCCGGCGGCGACGCCGGCACCGGCCGCTCCGGCCACGACCGCGCCGAGCACGTCCGGCGACGACGGGCTGCTCTCCGGCACGCAGGTCGGCGGACTGGTCGACGTCCCGGTCACGATCGGCGGCAACGGCATCGGGCTGCTCGGTGACAGCACCTCGGCGGGCACGACGCCCGCCGCGGGCACCGGCACGACCGCCGGTCCGGCTCCGGCTGCCGGTGGCACGACGGACGGGGCGGACGGCACCGCCTCGGGCACCCAGGTGGCCCCGGTGGTCGCGGTCCCGATCACCATCGGTGGGAACGGCATCGGCGTCGTCGGCGACGGTACCGCCACCACGCCGGGCACCGGCACGACGCCCGGCGACGGCACGGACCCGGGCACCGACCCCGGCACGGACCCGGGTACGGACCCGGGCACGACCCCGGGCGACGGCACAGACCCGGGCACGACCCCGGGCGACGGCACGGACCCGGGCACGACCCCCGGTGACGGGACGGACGCCGGCGACGGCACCGTGGCCGGAACCGTGACCACCCCGGCCGGTGCGACCGGCGCGGACGGGCCGACCCGGGCCTCCACGGCGGGTGTGGTGACCACCACGACCGCCGCGACCAGCGGGATCCCGGCCGTCACTCGGACGGTGGCCGACACGGTGAGTGCCGCCGGTGACGGCGCGACCCCGCTCGCCTACACGGGAGCGACCTCGCCGGTCGTCCCCGTCGGGTTCGCGCTCCTGCTGCTGCTCGCCGGGGCGGGCACGCTCGTGCTCCGTCGCCGGCACTCGGCGGTCGGCACCGACGGGCCGCGCTGACAGCAGGTGACCGAGGGGCGTCGCACCGCCGGCGCCCCTCGTCACCGTGCCCGGAGTTGTCCGAACGGCCGGCCGGCACCACCATGAGGGGGTGCGCTCCGCCCTCGTCCGGCATCCGGTGACGGCCGCCATCACGTTCCTCGTGGTCGCGACCGCGGTCTTCGGCATCGTCGTCCGGGTGCTGCACGGTGCCGACCCGGCCTCGTACGGGCCCTTCCGGATCTTCGCGGCGTCCACCGGCGCGGTCGCGTTGCTCACCACGATCGCCGGCGTCGTCGTCCTCGTCGGTGCCGCCGAGCGGCTGATGGGGTCGTGGCGGACCGCCCTGGCGTTCGTCGTCACCACGGTCGTCGGCACCGCGGCCGGCGCGCTCACCGCGTTCGTCGACACGGACGGCCGCGACCTCACCAGCCTGCTGCTCGGTCGGGCGACGGCCTTCGACCCGTGGACCGCGATCGTCGGCACGATCGTCACCGCGAGCGCGTTCGCCGGACCGCTCTGGCGACGGCGCATCCGGGTGAACGCACTCGCCGTCGTGGCCGCGCTCCTGCTCTACGCCGGGCACGCCTCCGACCTGTACGCGGTGCTCGCCGCCGGGACGGGATGGGTGCTCGGTGAGCTGCTCCGCCGCACCCCGGAGCGCGGCGGATGGGTGCGCAGCTCGCACCGCGAGACCCGGGTCCTGCTCGGGACGGTCGTGCTGGTGTCGGCGATCGGCCCCGTGGTGGCGCTCGTCTCCCGCGCACGGATCGGACTGCTCGCGCCGATCGCCGCGGTGCTCGGCACCGGGCCGGTCACTCCCGTGAGCGGCTGCGGCACCGACGGGGCCGCTGGGCAGTGCCTCCGCGCGCTGCTCGCGTACCGGGCGACGGACCCGTGGACGCTGCTGCTCGCGATCGCGCCGCTGCTCGTCCTCGTGGTGGGCGGCCTCGGGCTCTTCCGGGGCAGCCGGTTCGCCGTCTGGCTCGTGGTGGCGGTCGACGTGGTGACGGCGGTCGCGGCCGCGGTGACCTACGGGGTGCTGCCGGCGCGGGCCGGTGGGCTGCAGGGCACCGCCGACGAGTTCGTCACGGCGCTGTCGGTCGGTGCGTCGATCGTGGTGCCGCTCGCGACCGCGGCCGTCCTCGTGCTCCGGCGCCGGTCGTTCACGGTGCTGCCCTCACGGCGGCGTGTGGTCGCCTTCGCGGTGACCGTCGTCGCGGCGGTCGCCGTCGTGGTCGGCACCGTCGCGGTGTTCGCGGCGTCGGCCCCGGAGCACGTCGAGGACCCGCTCCGGCTCGCCGTCGCCGCCCTCGGCCCCCTCTCGCCGCTGACCTTCTGGGAGCAACTGCCCTCACTCGGCACGGCGCTGCGCATCGTGATCGGACTCGCCGGCCCCGTGCTCTGGTTCGTCGTCGCGCTCGCCGCGGTCCGGCCCACCGGCGCAGTGGAACCCGACACCGACGCGGACGGCTCCCGGTCCGACCGAGAACGGGCCCGGGCGCTGGTGCTCGCCGGCGGCGGCGACACCTTCGGGTGGATGACGACCTGGCGCGGCAACGCCTACTGGTTCGCGGCCGACGGGCGCGCCGGGGTGGCGTTCCGGCGCAACGGTGGTGTGGCCGTCACCGTGGGCGGCCCGTTCGGCTACCCGGATGCCCGCACAGCGGCGATGACGGACTTCGCCCGGTACTGCGACGACAACGGGTGGACGACGGTCTTCTACGGCATCGACGCCGGGACGGCCGAGCTGCTCACGACGCAGGGGTGGTCGACGTTGCCGGTCGCCGAGGACGCCGACCTCGACCCCCGCACGTGGACGACGACTGGCAAGCGCAAGCAGGACGTCCGCACCGCCGTGAACCGGGCGCGCCGCGAGGGCATCACCGCCACCTGGTCGTCCTGGCAGGACCTGCCGCCGTCGACGGCACGGCAGATCGAGGCGATCTCGGAGGAGTGGGTCTCCGAGCGCGAGCTCCCCGAGATGGGCTTCACGCTCGGCGGGGTGGACGAGATGCGCGACCCCGCCGTCCGGACCCTCGTCGCGCAGGACGCCACCGGGCGGGTGCTCGCCGTGACGAGCTGGTTGCCGAGCCACCGCGAGGGGCGGGTCGTCGGCTGGACCCTCGACGTCATGCGCCGGACCGAGGCCGCGCCGAACGGCGTGATGGAGTTCCTCGTCGCGAGCGCCGCCGAACGGATGCGCGACGACGGAGTCGAACGACTCAGCCTGTCGGCGGCCCCGCTCGCGCAGGCGGGCGAGAACGCTGCACCGAGCGACGGCGTGCAGAGCCTGCTCGAGCTCGTCGGGGGAGTCCTCGAACCGGTCTACGGCTTCCGGTCGCTGCTCCGGTTCAAGCAGAAGTTCGGCCCCGACCTGCACCCGCTCGTCCTCGCCTACCCCGACCCGGTCGCGCTGCCGTCGATCGGCCTCGCGGTCGTCCGGGCGTACCTGCCGGACCTGTCCCTGCGGCAGGCGGTCGCGCTCGCGCGCGGACGCGGCTAGAGGCGGCACGGTCGACGGGCCGGTGCGGTGGACGCGACCGGGCGGCGGACGGGAGGCGCGGTGCGGGCCCGCCCCGGGCCTCCCGGTCGTGCGCCGCGTCGCCCCGTTACGTGCCCCGCTCCGGCCCGACGCGTCGGTCACCGGTCTGGGGTATCGTTCCGACTACGCAAGCGCTCCGGGGTCGGTGCAATTCCGAACCGGTGGTGACAGTCCACGAACTGATGACGGGTGCGAACCCGGCAGAGGTTGACTCGGTGAAACTCCGGGACCGACGGTGAGAGTCCGGATGGGAGGCGCGCTGGCGGACGAGACGACCCACCCTGCGTGGGACGACCCGTCCGTCGATGCCGACGATCGTCGAACACCCCCGGAGTCCCGTTGAGAGGACACCAGTGTTCACCGGCATCATCGAGGAACTCGGCACCGTCACCGCCGTCGAGCAGCACGGCGACTCCGTCGCGCTCACCGTCCGCGGGCCGATCGTGGTCGCGGACGCCAGCCACGGCGACTCCATCGCCACCAGCGGCGTCTGCCTCACCGTGGTCGAGCAGACCCCCGACTCCTTCACCGCGTTCGTCATGAAGCAGACGCTCGACATGAGCGCGCACGGAGCGTTGCGGGTGGGCGACCGCCTGAACCTCGAGCGCGCGGCGTCGGTCGGCGACCGGCTCGGCGGCCACATCGTGCAGGGCCACATCGACGGCACCGCCACCGTGCTCGAGACCGCGGACGGCGACGGCTGGCGCCGGGTGCGGTTCTCGCTCGCGCCGGCGCTCAGCCCGCTCGTCGTCGACAAGGGGTCGATCGCGCTCGACGGCGTCTCGCTCACCGTCAGCGCCGTCTCGCCCGAGGACACCGCGCCGGACGCCGCCTGGTTCGAGGTCAGCCTGATCCCGGAGACGCTCGAGGCCACGACCCTCGGCCTGCGCGTGCCGGGGGACCGGGTGAACGTGGAGACCGACGTGCTCGCGCGGCACGTGCGCCGGATGCTGCGGCTCGACGCCGCGGTCGGCTCGGTCGACGCCGCGGGCTCGCTCGAGCCCGTCGGCTCGTTCGAGCCCGTCGGATCGGAGGCCCGGTGATGGTCGCCTCGGCCCCGCAGACGCTCGGTTCGTCGAGCATCGAGGCCGCGATCGCGTCGGTCGCGGCCGGCCGGCCGGTGATCGTCGTCGACGACGAGGACCGCGAGAACGAGGGCGACGTCATCCTGTCCGCCGAGCTCGCGACGCCGGAGTGGATCGCCTGGACCGTGGCGCACTCGTCGGGGTTCATCTGCGCGCCCGTGAGCGCCGAGATCGCCGACGCCCTCGACCTGCCGCCGATGGTCCAGCACAACGAGGACGTCCGCGGCACCGCGTACACCGTCACGGTCGACGCAGCCGTCGGGGTCACCACGGGCATCAGCGCCCACGACCGAGCGCGCACGCTGCGGGTCCTCGCCGACCGGACCTCCGTGCGCGACGACCTGCACCGCCCCGGCCACGTCGTCCCCCTGCGGGCACGACCGGGCGGGGTCCGCGAACGTGCGGGACACACCGAAGCCGCGATCGAGCTCGTCACCGCAGCCGGGCTCCGGCCCGCCGCGGCGATCTGCGAGATCGTCGACGAGGACGGCAGCATGATGCGGCTGCCGGCGCTCGTCGCACTCGGGGCGCGCGAGGGCGTGCCCGTCATCACCATCGCCGCGCTCGTCGAGTGGCTGGACGCGGCAGACCGGACAACGGCAGCAGCTGCCCTGTCCACGGAAGGAACAGCACGATGAGCGGAGCAGGCGCGGCGGACCGCGACCACGTCGACGGCACCGGGATCCGGGTGGCCATCGTCGCCGGGCAGTGGCACGACACGATCGCGGCGGGCCTCCTCGCCGGGGCGCAGCGCGAGGTCGAACGGCTCGGCGCCACCGCGTCGGTGTTCCCGGTCCCGGGGAGCTTCGAGCTGCCCGTCGTCGCGAAGACCGCCCTCGAGGCCGGGTTCGACGCCGCGGTCGCGCTCGGCGTGATCATCCGGGGCGGCACCCCGCACTTCGAGTACGTGTCCGACGCCGCCACGAGTGGGCTCACCCGCGTGGCGATCGACACCGGCAAGCCCGTCGGGTTCGGCGTGCTGACCCTGGACGACGAGCAGCAGGGCATCGACCGGGCCGGGCTGCCCGGCTCGAAGGAGGACAAGGGCGCCGAGGCCGTGCACGCCGCCGTCGCGACCGCGGTGACGCTGCGCTCGCTGCGCGTGCTCGCCTAGCGCGGCTGGTTCACACGGCGCCCGCACGCGGAACGGCCCCGCACCTCGAGAGGTGCGGGGCCGTTCTGCGTCGGCGGAGGTTACCGCTTGCCGAACACGTGGATCGGCAGGAAGAAGGAGAGGGTCATCAGGATGAGGCCACCCATGAAGATGAACGCCTGGCCCGAGTCGACCTGGAACGCGAACCCGAACAGGTACATCGACACCAGCAGCAGCAGGATCGAGAAAACAGCGGCGATGACGCGGCCCACGGGATACCTCCGGGTGTCGACGAGTGGAACGTCGCCAAGTCTATCCCCAGGAACGGGGATGGTCGTTCACGCGCCGGGCTTCGTCGCGATCAAACGGTCCACGACGGCGAGGAGGGCCTCCATGTCGACGGTGCTCCGCTTCGGTCGACCGTCGCTCGCCGCGCCGAGGGAGGCCTGGTGGTACAGGCCGTCGCCGAGGAGCTTGACCGCCTGGGCGGTGGGCTCGTCGTGGAGGGCGTCGACGAGGGTCACGAGCCACGCGTTCTCGGTGTCGTCGAGGGTCCGGCCGGCCTCTTCGTAGCCGGCCTGCTGCAGGCGGCTCGCAGCGAGGAGCGCGAGGTCGAGCTCGCTGCCGACGAAAAGGCAGTTGCGCACGAAGTAGCGGGCGGCGCCGTCCTCGGCCTCGGCCATGCGCTCGACGTCGATGGCGGACAGGTCGGAGAGTCGCTCGCACAGCCCCTCGACCAAGGCCGCCTTCGAGCCGAAGTGGTACAGCAGCCCGCCCTTGGAGACACCGGCGCGGGCGGCGACGGCGTCGAGCGTCGCGGGACGTTCGCCGTCTTCGCACACGATGGCGACGAAGCTGTCGAGGACGCGGTCGCGGGCACTGGCCATGGGCACGAGTCTAGGAGGAGTTGTGCACGAGCAGGTGCAGGCGTCGCGGGCCGTCCCGCGACGCCTGCACCCTGCCGGTCGGGGCGCTCGACCCGTCAGCCCTTCAACGCTCCGGCGGCGATGTTGGCGATGAAGTGGCGCGAGCCGATGATGAACACGCCGATGAGCGGGAACACGCTGATCACGGCGCCGGCCATCACCGCCCCGAGGTCGGTCGCGTTCACCGAGCTCAGTCCGGCCAGGGCCACCTGCAGGGTCTGTCCCTTCGGGTCGATGAGGACGATGAGCGGCCAGACGTAGTCGTTCCAGGCGGTGATGAACGTGAAGATGCCGAGGAACGCGAGCCCGCCGCGGAGCATCGGGACCGCCACCGACCACCAGGTGCGGAAGAACCCCGCTCCGTCCACCCGGGCCGAGTCGATGACCTCGTTCGGGATCGACGAGGTGGCGAACTGCCGGAGCAGGAAGATGCCGAACGCGTTCGCCGCCCCCGGGATGATGAGCGCCTGCAGGCCACCGATCCACCCGAGGTTCGCCATGAGCACGAAGCTCGGCACCAGCGACAGGCTGCCGGGCACCAGGAACGTGGCGAGCATGACGGTGAAGAGCGTGCGCTTGAACGGGAACTCGTACTTCGCGAACGCGAACGCGGCGAGCGAGTCGAACAGCATGACCAGGACGGCGGTGCTGCCGGCCACGAGCACGGTGTTCAGGAGTGCCCGCAGCATGTCGACGTTGCTGAACACGGACGCCACGTTCGCGAGGGCGTTGTCCCCGAACCAGAGCGACGGCGGGTAGCCGAAGATCTCGGCGTTCGTCGACGTCGACATCACGAGGAGCCACCAGAACGGGAAGATCGACAGCAGCACCCCGATGATCAGGCAGAGGTGCGTGACGGCGGTCCCGAGCCAGCCGCGGCGGAACCCGCGGCCACGTTCGTTCCCCGCGGCCCCCGGTCGCCCGAGTGCCGCGGCGGTGTTGGTCGTCGTCGTGGTCGGTGTCGCGGTCATGCGTCGACCCCCTTCGTGCTGGTGCGGACCGTGCGGGCCACGCGGAGTCGTCGTGGGGTCTTCAGGCCGTCGCGTTCACTGAGCAGACGCCAGTTGATGATCGCGAACACCACGGAGAACAGGAACAGCATCCAGGCGATCGCCGAGCCGTACCCGAAGTCGAACTGGTTGAACGCCTGCTCGTACTGGTAGAGCACGATCGTCATGCCGGCCTCGTCGGGGCCGCCCACCGCTTGTCCGTTGAACAGGATCTGCGGCTCCGTGAAGAGCCCGAGCCCACCGATCGTCGACGTGATGAGGGTGAACAGGATCACCGGGCGCAGCAGCGGCACGGTGATGCGCGAGAAGATCTGCCACGCGTTCGCGCCGTCCACCTTGGCGGCGTCGTACAACTCGGTCGAGATGGACTGCAGTCCGGCCAGGTAGATGATCGCGTTGTAGCCCGTCCAGCGCCAGATCACCATCACCGAGATGGTGACCTTGATGCCCCAGTACGACGACAGCCACCCGACCGGGTCCGCGCCGAGTGCGCGCAGTGCCGCGTTCACCAGGCCGAAGCCGTCGGAGAACACCGAGCCGAACACGATCGCCATCGCGACCATGCTCGTGACGTTCGGCACGAAGAACGCGACGCGGTAGAAGCCCTTCGCCCGGATGTTGCCGTGCAGCAGGAACGCGAGCACGAGCGCGAGGAACAGCATCGGGATCGTCGACATGACCCAGATGAGGAACGTGTTGCCGACGGCGTTCCAGAACCGCGGGTCGCCGAGCAGGTACTGGTACTGGGCCAGACCGACGAACGCGGGGGAGCCGACCCCGTCCCAGTCGGTGAACGACAGCACGATCGAGAACACGATCGGGAACAGCCCGAACACCAGGAAGAGCACGTAGAACGGCGCGATCGCGACGTACTGCGGCCAGAACCGGCGGAGCCCGTACCGTTTGCCGGTCGCTGCGGTGGTGATGGAGGACGTCGGGGTCCCGACGACCGCGGGGATGCTCGTGGTCGGTGGTGCCTGCTTGGTGCTCATGCGCGGACCCCCCGCTTGTCGAGGACCCGGTTGGTCTGGTCGACGGCGTCCTGCCAGGCGCGGTCCGGGTCCTTGCCCCCGGCCTCGACGTTCGTGATCTCGGTCGCGAACGCACCGATGAACCGTTCGGAGTTGGAGATGTACGTCACCGGGACGTCCATCGCCGAGGCGTTGAAGAACGCCAGCGGGTCCTGGTCGCCGAAGTAGTCGCCGGGCTTCCGCATGATCCCGTTGTCGAACGACGCCGGGGTGGAGGGGAACAGCTGGATGTCGTTGTACGTGTGCGACTGCACCTCGGGCGAGGTGATCCACTGCGCGAACGCGGCGGCCGCGGCCGGGTCCTTCGAGGTCTTCGGGACGGCGAGGAACGACCCGCCGCTGTTGCCCGGGCGATCCGGTTGCCGGGCGACCCGCCACGTACCGGCGGCGTCGGGAGCAGTGTCGTGGATGACCTGCGTCCACCACGCTCCCTCGATCTGTCCTGCGACCCGGCCGGACACCCACCCGGCGTTCTGGTCAGTGCCGGACTGCAGGTTGCCGGTGAGGCCGGAACGGACGCAGGCGACGGCGTTCTCCCACGCCTGCCGCACCGAGCTGTCGTCCTGCTCGAAGACCGGCTGGTCGTCGCGGTCGAAGTACCGCGTGGGGCTGGCGTAGATGTACTGGTTGAAGAGCTGGTTTGCGGTGATGACCGTCGCGGCGTCCGCACCCTTCCGGATCTTCGCGCCGAAGGAGCGGAACCCGTCCCACGTCGCGATCGCGTCGGAGACCTCGTCCGGGTCGGTCGGCAGCCCGGCCTTCGCCAGGACGTCCTGCCGGTAGAAGAAGCCGGTCGGTCCGGTGTCGACGGGCCAGAAGCACTGCCGGCCGCTCGGCGTCCGGCCGAGCGCGCTCTTCCAGTCGTAGTACTCGTCCCGCTTCGCCGCGCCGCCGTGGTCGTCGAAGTCGGTGAACAGGTCTTCGTCGGGGAAGTACAGCCAGCAGTTCGAGTTGACCATGAGGACGTCGGGGATGAACGCGTTCCCGGCGAGTGCCGTCCGGAACTTGGTGTCGTACGAGGCGCCGCCGATCAGGTCGGGGCGGAGCCGCTTGGACCCCTGCCCGGCGATCCCCCCGGCGGCCTGCCGCAGGAACTTCGGGTCGAGCGACCGGTTCCAGTACCAGAGGACGAGTTCGTCAGGGTCCTTGGAGATGGCGGTGCTCGTGGAGCACCCGGCCAACAAGGCGGTGGTGGCGAGGGCTCCGAGGGCACCTGCGCCGGCGAGGAACCCCCGCCTGCTGAGACTGATCGATGGAGATGACGTCACGAAACTACCTGCTCTCGTCGTTGAGATCGGGTTGGAAACAGCGATACCGGGTCCCCGGAGCGTTCGACCGTGAACGCTCACGAAGTGGTCCAGAGCATCCTCTGTGAGACACGCCGTGTCAAGCACTTCCGCATTGATCCGCCGGGCGTGTGGCACTAGCGTCGTCGTGACCGTGAAGGTTCACGAGACGACAAGGATCCGCATGTCAGCGCAGACCGCGAACACCGCCAGCACCCCGACCCCGACGGTCGCCGACCGCCCCGGCTGGGCCGTCCTCGGCCCCGGGGGCATCGCCCGCCGCTTCCTCTCCCAGCTGCCCGCGAGCGGTGGTGCCCTGGTGGCCGCCGGCAGCTCGTCCACCGAGCGGGCGCAGACCTTCGCCGACGAAGCCGCGCAGCTCGGGTTCGCCGACGTCTCCGCTGCGACCTACGACGAGGTCCTCGCCGACCCGCGCGTCGACGCCGTGTACGTCTCGACCGTGCACACCGGGCACGCGCGGCTCGTCCTCGCCGCGCTCGAGGCCGGCAAGGCCGTCCTGTGCGAGAAGCCCCTCGCCCCGAACCACGGCACCGCCATGGCGCTCGCCGATGCCGCACGCCAGGCCGGCCTGCCGCTGGTCGAGGCGTTCATGTACCGCTTCCACCCGCAGACCGCCGCACTGCTCGACCTCGTGCGGGACGGCGTGATCGGCGAGGTCACGCACATCGACGCCTCGTTCGCGTTCCGGACCGGTGAGCGGACCGGCCGACTGTTCGACGTCGACACGGCTGGCGGCGGGATCCTCGACGTCGGCGGGTACCCGGTGACGATGGCCGCCGCGATCGTGCAGGCCGCGACCGGTGTCGCCGTCGCCGAGCCGACCGAGCTCACCGCCACCGGCACCCTCGGGCCGACCGGTGTCGACGAGTGGACCGTCGCGCAGCTGACCTACCGCGGCGGCATCACGGCGTCCGTCCGCACCGGCGTCTTCGTGCAGGACGACAACGCGGTCGCGGTGTACGGCACGCGCGGTCGCCTCCTGCTCGCCGACCCGTGGACCCTCGGCACCGACCCGACGATCGAGGTGCACACCGTCGACGAGGATCCGCGCACGCTGTCCTTCGCCGGCGAGCACCCCTACGCACGTGAGGCCGACGCCACCACCGACGCCCTGCGTGCCGGTGCGGTCGAGGCAGCACAGATGACGATCGACGAGTCGCTCGCGACCGCCCGCACCCTCGACAAGTGGCGCGCCGCGATCGGCCTGCGCTACCCGTTCGAGGCTGAGTCCGCCGACATCCCCACCGTGAGCGGTCGGCCGCTCCGGGTGCAGGACGGCAACCCCATGCAGTACGGCGAGATCCCGGGTGTCGGCAAGCGGCTGTCGCGCCTGGTGATGGGCGTCGACAACCAGCCCGACCTCGCCCACGCCAGCGCGATCTTCGACCTGTTCGTCGAGCAGGGCGGCAACGTCTTCGACACCGGCTACATCTACGGCGGTGGTGTGCTCGAGGGCCGGCTCGGCAAGTGGATCCAGAACCGCGGCATCCGCGAGGACGTGGTCGTCATCACGAAGGGTGCGCACACGCCGTTCTGCGACCCGGAGTCCCTGACGAAGCAGCTGCTCGAGAGCCTCGAGCGCCAGGGCACCGACTACGCGGACATCTACATGATGCACCGCGACAACCCGGACATCCCGGTGGGGGAGTTCGTCGACGTCCTCGACGAGCACCGCCGCGCTGGCCGCATCCGCGTGTACGGCGGGTCGAACTGGACGCCGGCACGCTTCGACGAGGCCAACGCCTACGCACGGGCGAACGGGAAGCACGAGTTCGAGGTCCTCAGCAACCACTTCGGCCTGGCCGAGGCCTACGACGTGCCGTGGGACGGCTGCGAGCACGCGACCGACGCCGCGTCGAAGGCGTGGCTCGAGGGGCGTCAGGTCCCGCTGCTGCCGTGGTCGTCGCAGGCCCGCGGCTTCTTCACCGGCCGTGCGACGCCGGAGGACACCAGCGATGCCGAACTCGTCCGCTGCTACTACAGCGACGAGAACTTCGAGCGGCTCCGTCGCGCGCGGGAGCTCGGCGACCGGTTCGGCGTCCCCGCCACGGCGATCGCCCTGGCGTACGTGCTCAACCAGCCGTTCCCGACGTTCCCGCTCTTCGGACCGCGTACGATCGCGGAAGCCCGATCGTCCATGACGGGCCTCTCCGTCGACCTCACCCCGGAACAGGTGGCATGGCTGGACCTCCGCGACTGACCCAGTCGCCACCGGACGGCCCGCACTCCGGCGGCCGCGCGACGATCATCGACGTCGCCGCGGCCGCCGGGGTGTCCCGGCAGACCGTCACCCGCGCGATGAACGGCATGTCCGGCATCAGCGCGACCACGAAGGAACGGGTGCTCGCCGTCGCGGCGTCGCTCGACTACCGGCCGTCGCGGTTCGGCCGCGGGCTGGTGACCGGCGGCGACCACCAGCTCGGGCTCGTCGTGAACGACCTGCGGAACCCGTACACGCCCCAGCTCGCGTCCGCCGTGTTCCGGCTCGCCGCCGAGCAGGGGTGGAACGTCATGCTCGCCGACGTCGACCTGGCGAGTGACGCCGACCGGATGGTCCAGGCGCTCGGTGCGCAGACCGACGTGGTCATCGGTTACCTCGGCTCGCGCCGGCACCGGTGGAGCGAGCTCCTCGGCAACGTGCCGATGGTCGAGCTCGACCCGTCCTCCGACCCGCCCACGGCAGCGGTGTGGATCGACCCCGCCGACGCGATCGAGGCCCTTGCCGACCACCTGGTGGCGACCGGGGTGCGGCACCCGGTCGTGCTCGACAACTCGTCGCCGGACCACACGAGTGCGCGCGGCCTGCTCATGCTGGACGCGCTGCGCCGCCGCGGCTACCTGCCGGAGCTCGTGCACGCGCCGCACGGCACCGCCGAGTGCGGTGCCGACGAGACGGCGCGGATCCTGGCTCGGAAGCGCCGACTCGACGCGATCCTGGCCTTCAACGACGTGATGGCGCTCGGCGTGCTGCAGGCCTGCCGCCGCGCGGGCGTCGACGTCCCCGGTGAGGTCCGGGTCGTCGGCGTCGACGGCCTGCCGCTCGGCGCTCTCGTGTCGCCGATGCTGACGACCCTGGCGGTCGACCTCGACGCCGTCGCGCGCGAGGCCCTCACGCTCGCGCTCGGCATGCTCGCCGGTGAGCTGCCGCGGCACGGCGCCGCAGTGCAGCGCACCGTGCGCCACAGCCTGCTGGTCCGCGACTCCGCCTGACGGCGCGCCCCGCCCGCC
>NZ_CACSJV010000069.1:0-14450 GCF_902706105.1 Curtobacterium sp. 18060
GGTGGGGAGGGCCGGGGACGAGCTCGAGGCGCAGCGTTCGATCGACCGGCTGGCGGACCTGGCCGCCGAGCCCGGCGTCGAGGTCTGGCCCGGGCACGACCCCGAGTGGGCGGCGTGGCGGCGCTGAGCCTGCGGGTCCGAGCCAGCGGGGCACCGTGCTCGGGATGGGTCACCCTGCCCGCGGTGGTTGCTCCGGCAGTGCGGCCCACACATCCGCCCAGACGAGCTCGAAGTCGACGGGCGCGAGCCGATGCGCCCGCACGGCCCGCTCCAGGATCGAGAGCGCGTCGAGCGACCCGGCGAGGAGCCGCTCGTCGCCGTGCACCTCCGGCCGACCGTTGCCCAGGAACGTGGTCACGGTGACCGATCGCACCCGCGGACGGAGCCGCCGGGTCGCCCGGCGGAGGACGACGAACCCCGCGGCGTACAGCGCGAGTCCGACGGGCATGCCCGCCGCCGGCACCGAGACCGCCAGGACCACGACCACGAGCGCGGTGAACGCCCCGACCGCGGGCCAGACGTGCCATGCCCGGAGCAGCAGGCGTTCGCTCGTGTTCGTCCCGGGTGGGAACACGACGAGTGTCCGCGAGGTCCACATCGTGCGTCCCACCGGCCGGATCGTGTACCGGCCCCACAGGTGCGGCCCGTCGATCAGGCGGTCGCGGACCGACGTCGCCGTGGTCACCGTTCCACCGGCAGGAGCTCGGCGCGGACGGGGACGACGTCCCGGTGCCGGACGGTCGTCAGGCAGGGGAAGCAGACGAGGTCGCCATCGCGGACGTCGGCCGGCAGCGGAGCCGGGAGGCGGTGGAACGGACCGTCGGCCTGGCCGTCACATCGGGACACGACGTACATCGTGGCGAGGGGAGCGGTGCTCCGGCGTCCGATCAGACGCACCTGGTCGAGCACGGCGCAGGTCGGCAGGACCGCGTCCAGTTCCAGGAGCACCACCCCGGTGCGCGGCCGTCGGACACGGGTGACCGACGCGACCGCGACGCTCACGTCACGAGGGGTCCAGCCGCGCGGGCGGTATCGCGGCGGCGACTGCTCCGCGGTGTGCACGCTCGGGGTGCCGGTCAGGTCGGCGAGCCGGACCATCGAGATCGCGGCGACCACCAGGTCGTCGGTGGTCGCCACGGTGTGGGCCGGCCACAGGACCGGGTCCATCGGATCCGGCAGGGACGCGCGGAGCGTCGGCATGATCGCTGTCAGTGTCACACCGGACACGTTCCCGCGCGGACGGGCAAGGGGAAAGGCGCCCTGACGGAACCCCTACGCCCGAGTGCCGACTCCTGACGGTCCGCTCACTCGATGTCGACGTCCCGCTTGCCGCGCCGCACGATCAGCGGGTCCGGCTTGCCGATCACGTCGACCGCCTTGTCCGGGTAGTCGAACTGCGTCAGGAAGTACCGCATCGCGTTGAGTCTGGCGCGCTTCTTGTCGTTCGACCGCACGATGGTCCACGGCGCGTACCGCTTGTCGGTGCGCGTGAACATCGCCATCTTCGCCTCGGTGTAGTCCTCCCAGCGGTCGAGGGACAGCAGGTCGATGTCGGACAGCTTCCACCGGCGAACCGGGTCGAGCTGCCGCATCGCGAACCGGGTGCGCTGCTCGCGGCGGGTGACCGAGAACCAGAACTTCGTCAGGTGGATGCCGGAGTCGACGAGCATCCGCTCGAACTGCGGCACCTGGGTCATGAACGACTCGTACTCGGCGTCGTCGCAGAACCCCATGACCCGCTCGACGCCGGCGCGGTTGTACCAGGAGCGGTCGAACAGGACCATCTCGCCGGCCGACGGCAGGTGCTGCACGTAGCGCTGGAAGTACCACTCACCGCGTTCCCGTTCGCTCGGCTTGCTGAGCGCCACCACGCGCGAGGTGCGGGGGTTCAGGTGCTCCGTGAACCGCTTGATGGTGCCGCCCTTCCCCGCGGCGTCACGCCCCTCGAACAGCACGACGACCTTCTGGCCGGTGTCCTCGAGCCAGTACTGGCACTTCAGGAGCTCGATCTGCAGCTGGTACTTCGCGTACTCGTACTCCTCGCGCGGCAGCCGCTCGTCGTACGGGTAGTCGTCGCGCCACGTCAGGACGGGGTTGCCGTGCGGGTCGATGAGGTCCGGGTCGGCGGTGTGCCCGTCGGCGACGCTGTAGCCCTCGGTCCGGAGCTGCTCGATGTACTCCCGGAGTGGTTGCGAGTACGGCGCTGTGTCCACGGTGTCTCCTCTGCCCGCCGATCGGTCGGCTGGTCCCATCCTGTCCTGTGTGACCCGACAACTGCCCAACCGGACGTGTCCCTCAGGTGACCAAGCGGCTGCGTGACCCGAAGCGGTAGCGTTCTCGATGGCCTGTCCCCGACCCCGGATCGAGCAACGATGCCTGACGTCCACCTGCCTGCCGCCGACCGCTACGAGCAGCTCCCGTACCAGCGCGTGGGAAGGAGTGGCCTCATGCTGCCGCGCATCTCCCTCGGCCTGTGGAACAACTTCGGCGCCGACCGTGCACTCGCCACGCAGCGCGACATCGTGCTGCACGCCTTCGACCGCGGGATCACCCACTTCGACCTGGCGAACAACTACGGTCCGCCTCCCGGGTCGGCCGAGGAGCAGTTCGGCCGCATCCTCGAGTCGGACCTGCGTCCGTACCGTGACGAGATCGTGGTGTCGACGAAGGCCGGCTACGACATGTGGCCGGGCCCGTACGGTGACCGGGGCTCCCGCAAGTACATGCTCGCGTCGCTCGACCAGTCGCTCGGGCGCCTCGGGCTCGACTACGTCGACGTGTTCTACTCGCACCGTCCGGACCCCGAGACCCCGATCGAGGAGACGGTCAGCGCGCTCGTGACCGCGGTCCGTTCGGGCAAGGCGCTCTACGCGGGCATCTCGAACTACGACCCGGCGCAGACCGCTGCGGCAGCCGAGGCGCTCGCCGCCGAGAACATGCACCTGCTCATCCACCAGCCGCGCTACAACATGTTCGACCGGGTCCCCGAGGACGGGCTCTTCGACGAGCTCACGCGTCTCGGCACCGGTGCGATCGTGTTCTCGCCGCTGGCCGGTGGGCTCCTGACGGACCGGTACCTGGACGGATCGGTTCCGGTGGGGTCACGTGCAGCCGAGGGCCGCTGGTTCGGCGCGGACCGCATCGACGACGAGTACCTGACCACCGCGCGGGCGCTCAACGACATCGCTGCGGCCCGCGGGCAGACGCTCGCGCAGCTCGCGATCACGTGGGTGCTCCGGCAGCCGGCCGTCACGTCGGCGCTGGTCGGGGCGTCGAGCGTCCGTCAGCTGGACGGCACGCTCGACTCGCTCGCGGGCGCCCCGCTCACCGACGAGGAGCTCGCGGCGATCGACGCACTGGTGCCACGCGGCTGACGTGCGCCGGATGCAGTGGGCGTGACCCAAGAGCAGACGGGAGGCGCGGTGCCAGCTGGCACCGTCCCTCCCGTCACGGCCGTCGCCCCGCTGGCGCGGTGCGCCGGTACCGGCGGGTGGGGCCCACCTCCCGTCGCTTGGTGGGTTGCCCCTAGACCGCCGCGGTCGCCTCGTCGCGGTGCGGGAGCTTCCAACCCGGACGCACGAAGTGGCACGTGTACCCGGCGGGGTACTTCTCGAGGTAGTCCTGGTGCTCCTCTTCGGCCTGCCAGAAGTCACCAGCGGGCTCGACCTCGGTGACGACCTTGCCGGGCCAGATGCCCGACGCGTCGACATCCGCGATGGTGTCGCGCGCGACCTGCTCCTGCTCGGGCGAGGTGAAGAAGATCGCCGAACGGTAGGCGCGGCCGACGTCGTTGCCCTGGCGGTCCCTCGTCGACGGGTCGTGGATCTGGAAGAAGAACTCGAGCAGGTCGCGGTACGAGATCTCCGACGGGTCGAAGACGATCTCGACCGCCTCGGCGTGGTCACCGTGGTTGCGGTACGTCGCGTTCGGGGTGTCGCCGCCCGAGTAGCCGACGCGGGTGCTGATGATGCCGGGACGGCGGCGGAGGAGCTGCTGCGCTCCCCAGAAGCAGCCGCCGGCGAGGATGGCGGTTTCGGTGGTGGTCATGGTGGCCTCCTGAGGTCGTCGTGCCGCTGGCTGCGGCACCGTGTGGTGCAACCGGCAACGGGGCTGCGGTGTTCCCGTGTCGCCGGATGTCGGATCGCGTCAGTTCGTGGTGTCCTCGAGCGCGTCGAGCGCGGCCACGTCGTCGGCTGACAGCACGAAGTCGACGTCGGCGTTCGCGGCGATGCGCGACGGGGTCGTGGACTTCGGCAGCGGCAGGACGTCCTTCTCGAGCAGGTAGCGGATCGCGACCTGAGCGACGGACTTGTCGTACTTCGCCGCGATCTCGGCGATCTGCTCGTTCTCGAGCAGGCCGCCGGTGGCGAGCGGCGAGTAGCCCTCGGTCAGGATGTCGTGCTCGCGGTCGAACGCGGTGGTCTCGTCCTGGGTGTTGCCGATGAACCAGCGGATCTGGTTGGCGTGCGGGACGACGTCGGTGCGGCCGAGCAGGTCCTCGAGGTCGGCGACGGCGAAGTTCGAGACACCGATCGAGCGGGTCCTCCCGGCGTCGTAGACCTCTTCCAGCACCTTCCACACCTCGACGTTGCCGTCGCGGTGGTCGGAGCCGATGGCGTCCCAGGGCCACGGTGCGTGCACGAGGTACAGGTCGATGACGCCGACGTCGAGGTTGCGGCTCGAGGTCTCGAAGGCCTCACGGGCGCCGTCGGCGGTCTTGATCTCGGCGGGCAGCTTCGTCGTGACGAAGACCTCGTCGCGGGGGACGGCGCTGTCACGGATGGCCTGGCCGACGCTGGCCTCGTTGCCGTAGGCCAGGGCGGTGTCGATGTGGCGGTAGCCGGCGTCCAGGGCGGTCTTCGTGGCGTCGTAGGCGTCGTCGCCGGACGGGATCTGCCAGGTGCCGAAGCCGATCTTCGGGATGTGCAGGCCGTTGGACAGGGTGAACGTGTCGGTGAGAGCGGGCATGCGTCGGACAGTACGCCGCGGGTTGGTGGACGTGTGGAGCGCCGCCGCCGCGTACCGCGCCCCGGAACGGGCATCGCGCCCCGACTCACATGGGCGCGATGCCCGCCAGGGGGCGCGAACGCGTCAGACGACGGACGACTGTCAGCGCGTGCGCACGCCGATGCGCGGCAGCACGAAGCCGAGGACGATCATCGCGACGGCGAGGAACGCGTGCAGGACGTTGTCCGCGCTGTTCAGGGGGACGAAGTTCGCGGGGTCCGCCATGCCGGCCGTGAACAGACCGTAGACGAACAGGACCGCGTAGACGATGCCGCCGACGACCAGGTAGAGGCGCGCGCCCGACGCCGAACGGGCTGCGATGAGTCCGACGATGCCGAAGAGCAGGTGCACGATGTTGTGCAGGACCGACACCTGGAACAGGCCCAGGAGCAGGGCCATGGAGCCGTGACCGGCCATCGACATCGAGCCCATGTCCATCGTGAGTCCGGGGATGAAGCCGGCGATGCCGACGATCAGGAAGACGACCCCGAAGAGGAGCGCACCCTTCTGGGTCCACGTCGAGCCGGTGCGGTTGCGAGCGGTTGCTGCGTTGCTGGTCATGGTGGGACCTCTCTTCTCGTACGCGTCGCGGATGTGACGCACAGTGCATTCGAGGCCGATGCGCAGTCGGATTGCAGGCGCCATCCGATTTCCGAACGCGCGAGGGACCGCTGAGTCGGTGCGCATCGCGTGCTGCCTACGCTCCGCCGTACGGCAACACCGACGGAAGGCAGCACCATGGCAAGCGGAGTCGCAGCGGTATGGGTCCCGGTCACCGACATGCAGCGGGCGGTCGCGTTCTACCGCGACACCCTCGGACTGACGGTCACGGACGAGTCCGACGACTGGAGCGAGATCGACGCGAACGGCCTGATGATCGGGCTGAACGGCCGTGAGTCGGCGAGTCCGTCGAGCGGCGGGGGAGCCGTCATCACGTTCCAGCCGGACGGTTCGATCGAGGACGAGTTGGCCAGCATCCGCGAGCGTGGTGCGGACGTGCAGGGCGAGATCAGTGAGCACCCGTGGGGCAAGATCGTCCCGTTCAAGGACAGCGAGGGCAACGACCTGCAGTTCTACGCGCCGCCGCAGGGCTGACGCGACCCCAGGACGGACGGGAGGCCCGTGGCGATGTCGCCACGGGCCTCCCGTCCGTCATACGGTCCCGTCGAGAGCGTTACGCGACCGCGATCTCGTTGGGCACGCCCGGCAGTGCGTCGCTGGAGGCGACGATCTTGCCGGTGGTCAGGTCGACGGCGTGGACCTTCCGCTCGGCGGGGTCGGTGACGTAGGCGATGTCGCCGGCGACCTTCACGGCGGGGTGGGCGTCCTGCCACTCGGCCGGACCCTCCCACGCGTCGATCACGGGGAACGAGTCGAGCGGGGCGCCGTTGGTCTCGTCGAAGGTGTGCAGGGCGCCGTCGTCACCGAGGACCACCGCTTCGTCGTCGGGGCCGCGCGCCAGGTCGCGGAACGTGAAGCCGACGCCGTCGGGCAGGTCCGCGACGGTGTACTTCCCCGAGGCCGCGTCGATCAGGGCGATCTGGTCGAGCAGGTAGCCCTCGCTGTCCGGGTCGTCGTTGTAGTCACCGACTGCGACCGACGACGTGTCCGTGGTGAACAGGTTGCCGGTGCGGCCGTACTCGGTCGGGGCGTCGAGCTTCTCGAACGCGCCGTCGGCGTAGACGAGGGCGCCGTCGGTGCAGCCGAAGACCGCGACCTCGTCCTGGACCGCACCTTCGCCGTGCACGTCCGGGCACGATTCGGAGCGGGTGAGTTCCTCGCCGTCGGCGTCCAGGGCTCGGACGCCACTCCGGCTCTCCTCGGTGCCGATGGTGGTCAGGAGCGTGCCGTCCTCGAGCTCGATCGCGACGCCGTGGTGCGCCGCCTCGGATTCGGTGGTCCGGGCGTCGGGCAGGGCGTCGCCGTCGAGGTCGGTGTTGTCGAAGGTCGTCACGTCGCCGGTTCCGTCGGCGAACAGGGCGGTGCGGTCGCCGTGCACGACGGCGTGCCCACCGGTGTCGGCCGGGAAGACCGCGTCGGTGAGGGCCGGGTCCGCTGCGGTGTCGAGCACTCGGAAGCCCTCAAGCACCGTGACGAGCACGTGGCGGCCGTCGCCGGCGGGGTTCACGCGGGTGAAGCCGTCGACGGCGTCGTCGGCCACGACCTGCAGGTCCTGGTCGAGCACGAGCAGACCGCCGTCGTAGGTCAACGTGATGCGGGTGCTGTCCGCCTTCGGGGTCGAGGTGCTCTCGGCGTCGGCGGCGTTCGTGGCGCACCCGGTCAGGGCCAGGGCAACGGTGCCGAGCAGCGCGGCCGGCAGTGCTGCGGCGCGAAGGGTCTTGTTTCTGGTCATGGACAACACTGTACTGATTCTCATTCTCATCTAGAAATCGGAGCCGTCAGGCCGTCAACGATCGAGTCGGTGTTCGAGCGCATCATCCCGAGGTAGGTCGTCGACGCGGCGCCGTCCTCGGTCAGGGACTCGGTCGCCAGCGAGCGGATCGACACCTGCACGTCGACCTCGTCCGCCAGGACCTCGGCAAGGCGAGCGGGTTGCGAGGCGTCGGCGAAGATCGTCGGGACGCCCGCCTGCTCGATCGCGTCCGCCAGGTCACGCAGGTCGGCGGCGCTCGGGGACGCCAGGGTCGTGCCGCTCGGGATCACGGCACCCACCACCCGGAATCCGTAGCGGTCGGCGAGGTAGCCGAACACGTGGTGGTTCGTCACCAGGGCCCTGCGATCGGCGGGGATGGTGTCGAACGCGGCGGTCATGTCGTCGTCGAGGGCATCGAGCCGGTCGGTGTAGGCCTCGGTGCCGGGAGCGTCGATGCCGACGGCGTCCAGCTCGTCGTCGAGGGCCTCGACCACGTCGACCATGCGCGCGGGGTCCGTCCAGAAGTGCGGGTCCGGGCCGCTGTCGTCGTCGGTGGTCCACTCCAGGGCGTTGATCGCGTCACCGGCGGTGAAGACGGCCACGCCGTCGTCGGCCGCGGCGCGGACGTGGTGGGCCACCCCTTCCTCGAGCCCGAGGCCGTTCTCGACCACCAGGTCTGCGCTCCGGAGTCGCGCCGCCTGCTGCGCGGACACCTCGAACGAGTGCGGATCGCCGCCAGGGGGCATGAGCACCATGACGTCGACGTCGTCGCCGACGGCCTCGGTCACCACGTCGCCCAGGATGTTCGTCGTCACGGCGACGAGTGGACGGTCCGACCCGGCGGCGGTGCAGCCGGACGTCGTGACGGCGACGGCTGTGACGACGAGGGCCGCTGCCACCGCCCGCGCGGTGCGCCCGACCGGCGTGGTTCCGCTCACAGTCCCACCTCGGCGAACGCGACGGGCGCCAACGGGAGCTTGATGGTCCGGGCCACGCGGGCGCCGTCCGCGAAGTCGATCTCGTGCACGACGGCGGCCGTGGGGTCGGCCACGTAGGCGCGCTGCGCGTCGAGCTGCAGCAGCGGTGCCCGGTCGCCGTCGACCAGGGGATCAGTCGTCGCGACCTTCCCGGTCGAGGCGGTCACCACGACCACCCGACCGGCGTCGTCGACCCCGACCACGTGCTCGTCCTGGTCGTCGACGGCGACCACCGCACGCAGCGGCCGTTCGGTCGGCACGTGCTGCCAGGAGCCCTGTCGGACGTCGAGCAACCAGAAGCCGGTGTCGCCCGCGAGTCCGGCGACCGTGGGGCGGCCGGCCCGTGCGGCGAAGGCGGTCGGACGCTCGGCGTCGTCCGGCAGTGCGACGAACGAGGTCGCACCGGCATCGTCGACGACGACCGCTCCGTCGGCGCAGCCCACCACGGCGCCGGCGCGGGTGACGATCCCACCAGCGGGGTCGGTGCAGGCCTGTCCGGCGCTGGTCGACCCGGTCGACCCGGTCGACCCGGTCTGCTCTCCGTCGGCATCGAGGACGCGGACGGTGTCGCCCTCGGCAGCCACCAGGTGCTCGCCGAGCGGCAGCAGCACGGTCGCGTCGAGTCGTGCGGTCTCGTCGAGCTCGCCCTGCCCGAGTGCTGCGCGGTCGAGCACCACCGCCTCGCCGCGCTCCGGCCAGGCGATCGTGGTCATCGTCTCCGACGAGTGCACCTGGACCGGACCGCCGCCCTCGAGCGTCCCGACGACGCGCGGCTCGGCGGCGTAGTAGTGCGTGTGGTCGCCGTGGTCGACGGTCCAGGAGCCCCCGTCGACGACCGTGGTGCGGTCGCCTTCGCTCGTCACCAGGAACCGACCGTCGGTCGCGGAGTGCTCGGCTGCGCCGACGCGGTCCAGGTCGGTGGTCTCGCCGGTGAGCAGGTCGTGCAACGCTGTCTCGCCGGTCGCGGAGACGGCCAGGAGGCCCAGCTGGGGTTCCTGGGACTCGGTCGCGCCCGCCACCCAGCCGTGCGGGGCCGTGGTCGCGCTGGCGTCGTCGGCCGGCGGTGTCGACGCGGTGGAGCACGCAGTGGCCGTCAGCGCGAGGCCGGTCGTCAGGCCCAGGGCTCCCAGGAGTCGCGGGAGTCGTGTGCGTGGGCGGTCGGTGGTCGGGTCGTGGTTCATGGTGCCTCTCGTGCTGGTGCTCGGACGGGGTGTTCGACGGGCCTGGTGGTCGCGCGCGCGGTGCTGCGTGCGATGGCTGCCAGCCCGTGGGACAGGGCGACCCCGGCGACGGCGACGGCCGCGATGCTGGCGCCGGCGGCGGTGCCGGCGTGCCACGAGACGAGCAGGCCGACCAGGACGGCGACGACACCGAGCACCGCGCCGAGGAGCATCGTCGAGGCCACGTGCTTCGTCCAGGCGCGGGCCGCGGCGGCGGGCGCGAGCAGCAGCCCGACGACCAGCAGGGTGCCGACGGCACGGTACGAGGCGACGACGGCGAGTGTGACCAGTCCGATGAGGACCACCTCGGCGAGGCGGGGGTGCAGGCCGAGCGTCGCGGCCTTGCGGACGTCGAAGGCCAGTGCCGTGAACGGTCGGTGGAACACGGCGGCGACGAGCAGGGCGACGGCGACCGCGATCGCCAGGCCGCCGAGGTCGGCGCGGGTGACGGCCAGCACGTCGCCGAACAGGATCGCGGTGACGTCGGTGGCGAAGGACCGCGATGCCGACACGATGATGACCCCGAGCGCGAGCATGCCCACGAAGAGCAGCCCGATCGAGGTGTCGTAGGACAGGCCACCGCGCCGTCGCAGCGCCCCGACGCCGAACACCATCACCCCGGCGCTCACGGCGGCGCCGAGCACTGCGGGGACTCCGGTGAGCGCTGCGATCGCGACGCCGGGCAGCATGCCGTGCGACAGGGCCTCGCCCAGGAACGCCATCCCGCGCACGAGCACCCACGTCCCGACGACGGCGCACAGGACCGCGGCCAGGGCGCCGCCGGTCAGGGCGCGCACCATGAAGTCGACGGTGAAGGGGTCGGTCAGCCAGATCACGATCCGAGACGCTACATGAAAACGACTATCGATACTGATAGCGTGTTCAGGTGCCAGCAGTCGACACGCGACCAGCCGTCCGCCTCGAGCGGGTGACCGCCCTGCGCGGGGAGCGGACCGTCCTCGACGGCCTCGACGCGGCCTTCCCGGCCGGCCGGGTCACCGCGCTGACCGGACCCAACGGATCCGGCAAGTCGACGCTGCTCGACGTGGTGGCTGGCGTGCTGCGGCCGACCGCCGGGCGCATCACGGGCCTCCCGTCCGACGGCGTCGCCCACGTGAGCCAGTCCGTCCCGCCGACCACGCTCCCGCTCACGGTCCGCGCGACCGTCGCGATGGGGCGGTGGCGTCACCGGGCCTGGTGGCGTCCGCTCGGACGCGACGACCGCGTCGTCGTCGACGCGCAGCTCGAGCGGATGGCGATCGCGGACCTGGCCGACCGCCCGCTCGACGCGTTGTCCGGCGGCCAGCGGCAGCGCACGCTCGTGGCACTCGGGCTGGCGCAGCGGGCGCGGGTGCTGCTCGTCGACGAACCGACGGCCGGCGTCGACGCGGCGTCCGCGGCGCTCGTGGTGGCGGCGCTCGCCGCCGAGGCTGCCGACGGCGTGGTGGTCGTGCACGCCGCACACGATCCGGTGGCGATCGCCGCAGCCGACGCCGTGGTCACCCTCCCCGCGCCCTGACGGCGCGGATGGCGGTCAGGGGCAGGCGACGGCGACGGAACCCGTCGAGGTCGTCACCGGCACGGGTGCCGGAGCCTCGTCGGCGACCGGCGCCGCGCTCGAGCGGCGCAGCCCGAGGGAGACGAGCACGATCGCGCCCACGACGGCGACCCCTCCGGACAACCAGAAGTCCGCGGCGAGGCCGAACGACGACACCGCTGCGCCGCCGAGCACCGATCCCGCGGCGATCGCGAGCTGGATGGTCGTGACGAACAGCGCGAGCCCGGTCTCGGACCCGGCGGGCGAGGCGGTGGACATCCACGTCTGCATGCCGAGCGGCAACGCGCCCCAGACCAGCCCCCACACCACGAGCAGCACGAACACCCCGACGACGGAGTGCGCGAGCAGGGGGAGCAGGACCACGGCGACCGCGAGGGCGATCTTGGACACGCTGATCGTCCCGAGCACGCTCCGCCCCAGGGTGAAGCCGGCGGCGAAGTTCCCGACGATCCCCGCGACGCCGAACACCAGCAGCGCGAGCGTGACGGTGTCCGGGCCGACCCCGACCAGGTCCTGCAGGTACGGCGCGATGTACGTGTAAGCGGCGAACTGTGCGGCGAACAGGAACGCGGCGGCGATCAGACCGACACGGGCACGGGGGACGCGGAGCAGCGAGCCGAGCGTCGCGAACCGGACCTGCTGCTGCGCGGGGATGCGCGGCAGCATCGCGAGCTGCAGGACGAGCGCGACCAGACCGAGCACGCCGCCGATGACGAACGCGAGCCGCCAGGTGGCGAGCGACGAGACGAGGGTGCCGAGCGGCAGGCTCACGACCGTCGCGACCGAGACGCCGGCGGTGATGAGCGAGGTCGCCCGGATCGTGGCGGCCGGCCGCACCAGTCGACCGGCGATGCCGGCGCCGATCGCCCAGAACCCGCCGATGCCGACGCCCAGGAGCATCCGGGCCACGAGCAGGACACCGAACGAGGGCGCGATCGCCGCGAGCCCGTCCGCCACCACGAGCAGCACGGTCAACGAGACGAGCACGACACGGCGGTCCACGCGCGAGGTCAGGACCGTGACGACCGGCGCCGCGACGGCACCGACCAGCCCGGTGGCGACGACCATGAGCCCGGCCGTGCCGATCCCGACGTCGAGGTCGGCGGCGATGGCGGGCAGGAGTCCGATCGGCAGGAACTCGGAGAGCACGAGGACGAAGGATCCGAGTGCGACGGACGTGACACCGAGCCACCCGCGGCGCTCTGCTGACGAGGTCATGGGTTCGTCAAGCAGTGCCGGTCGCGGGCCATTCCCGCGTGTCGTGTCGCTACTCGGCGGGTACCGGCACGGTGCGGCCCGACACCACCGACTCCTGCGCCGCGAGCACGATCGACAGGGTCCGCAGCCCGACGTGCACGTCCGGCTGCGGCTGCACGCCCGCCCGGACGGCGTCGACGAACGTCCGGAGCATCGCGGCATCGGGGTCGGCGCCGTAACGGGACTCGATCGGCAGCCCGGTCTCCGCGACGATCCCGCGAGCAGCCGCCCCGAAGAAGTCGAGCGACACCGTGCCGCCCGTCCCGGCGACGTCGAGCGTCAGTCCACCCCACACCGCCGAGGTGTCCGGCTTGCTCCACGAGCAGTCGATCGCGGCGACGACGCCGTTCGCGTACGTGATCGTGACGAGTCCGGCGGTCTCCGCCTGTGCCCGGGCCGCGTGCAGCGTGCGGTTCGCCACCGCGGTCACGGTGACGGGTGCCGACCCCATCAGGCCCTCGAGCAGGTCCGCGATGTGCACGACGTGGTCGACGATCGCGCCGCCGCCGGACAGCTCCGGCTCGGTGAACCACGACCGGGTCAGGGGGAGCATGCCGTTGTTCGCGCCGCGGATCGAGAACAGCTGCCCGAGCGCCCCGGAGTCGTGCGCCGCGCGGAGCTTGTCGAACGCCGAGGTGAACCGCACCGGGAACGCCACCATGAGCATGACCCCCGCCGCCTCGACGGCGTCGCGGATCGCGAGGCCGTCCTCCCACGTGGTCGCGAGCGGCTTCTCGCACAGGACGTGCGCACCGGCGGCGGCCGCGGCCTCGACGAGTTCGCGGTGCCGGGCGTTCTCGCTCGTGACGACGACGGCGTCCGGGCCCCAGGCGAGCAGCTCGTCGTACGTCTCCGCGTAGTCGACCCCGAGCTGGTCGGCCAGGTCGCGGCCGCGGAGCTCGATGACGGTCTCGCCGGTGCTGACGCCGCCCGGATCGGCACCGCGGACCTCGACCCCCGGCATCGCGGTGAGGGCGGTGAGGTAGCCGATCGCATGGGTGTGGGCGAACGACATCACGGCGATCTTCAGAGCGGTCACGCGCGAGCTCCCGTCGTCAGGGACACCGGCTGCCCGGTGTCCATCGACTCGAGTGCCGCGTTCGCGATCCGGACCGCCTCGGCGCCGTCCGCCGCCGTCACCCGCGGAGCGGCACCGCCGGCGAACGCCCCGAGGAACTCGGCCAGCTCGAGCCCGTACGGGTCGTCGGCGGGGTCGACCTCGGGCAGGAAGCCGTCCGCGGCGTCGGGCACCGCGAGGTCGGCGACGTAGTCCTGTTCGTCGAGCGACCGGTGCGCCAGGCTGCCGCGCGTGCCCGTCACCGAGTACTCGGTCGAGAACGCGAGGTGCTGCGGTCCCCAGATCCCGGCGACGTGGCTGATCGCCCCGGACTCGTGCGTGAGCAGGACGTGTGCGGCCTCCACCGGCTCGGCCTCGGTGCCGGCACGGACGCCGACAGCCGACACCGTGCTGACCGGCCCGGCGACCCACCGCGCGATGTCGAGGTCGTGGATCATCTGGTCCATCACGATGCCGCCGGACAGTGCCCGGTCGGCGAACCACGCGGTGCGGATCGGGAAGGCCCCGGAGCGCACGAACCGCAGGACCGCCAGGTCGCCCAGGAGGCCCGTGGTGACGGCGTCGTGCAGGCGCACGTACGCGGGGAAGAAGCGCACCACGTGGGCCGGGAAGAGCTGTCGGCCGGCGTCCCGCGCACGGGCCACCAGGTCCGCGGCATCGGCGTCGGTCCGGGCGAGGGGCTTCTCCGACACGACGTCCTTGCCGGCGGCGAGTGCGGCCCGCACGACTTTGGCGTGGGCGGAGGTCGGCGTCACCACGTCCACGACGTCGACTTCCGCGAACAGGTCGTCGAGCGAGTCGACGACGGTGATCGACGACCCCGCGGCGGATGCTGCCGGCGCGAACGCGGCGGCCAGATCTTGCGCACCGTCCTGCGCGTACACGACGACCGGGCCGAGGCGGAGCAGGCCGGGCATGTGCGCGTGGGCGATGCCGCCGGCGCCGACGAGGCCGATCCGGGGAGGGGTCGGGGGCATCG
>NZ_CACSJV010000070.1:0-13761 GCF_902706105.1 Curtobacterium sp. 18060
GTGCGGATCCCCATGACGCCCGTGCCGCTCGAGAAGACGAGCCACATGGACCACACACCGAGGAGCACGATCATCCGGTCGCCGTCGACGGGGAACGTGAGGACGAAGACCACCGTGCCGAGGACGAGACCCACCCAGCTGACGAACTGCAGGAACGAACGGGTGGCGAAGCGGACGATCTGGTCGCGGCTCTCCAGCAGACCGTGGAGCACGGCATCGCGGTGCTGCGGGTCCACCGCCGGAGGGTTCCTGCCGTAGTAACGGGCGATGGCCTCTTGCGTGCGCCAGCCGATGCCCGGGATCGGTGGGACGGCCCATCCCTTCGGGCCGACCGGCGTCATCGATGCGCCGAAGCACCCGAAGCCGGCGGCCACCACGACCGCGACGACGACGCCAGCGGGACCGGGAACGGGGTCGTCCAGGCGGTCCAGGAGCACCCCGACGAGCAGCAGCACGACGAACGCGGTCGACGCGACGATCGCGCCGACGACCACCATGCGTCGGCGGATGCGCTCACCGATGACCTCGGGCAGTCGCTCCCGGTACACCTGCCACCCGATCTTGAACACGTGTCATGTCTACCCGGGCGCGGGGTGTCGTGGCTCGGGCGCTCGGGCGCTCGGTACTTCGTGAGCAGAAATGGTCGAGTGCGCTCGTGAGGCCCGACCATTTCTGCTCACGAAGTTCACGAAGTGCGCCGCGGGCACCCCGCGGCACGCGCGGACACGCCCGGCGGCCCGGGCACGCGCGGGCGCCCGGCCCCGGCACCCCGGGCACGCGCAGCACACGTCCAGGTGGGCGCGATGACCTCGGATCCATGAGTCTCGACATCGTCTACACCGCAGCCGCCCACGCCACCGGAGGCGGCCGCGACGGGCACGTCCGCAGCGAGGACGACCGGCTCGACCTGGACACCCGCCCGCCGAAGGAGATGGGCGGCAGCGGCGAGGGCACCAACCCCGAGCAGCTGTTCGCCGCCGGGTACGCCGCGTGCTTCCTCGGTGCACTGCACGCCGCGGGCAAGGAACTCGACCTCGACACCACCGGCGCCGAGGTCTCCGCCGAGGTCGGCATCGGCGGCGTCGGCAACGGCACCTTCGGCCTGGCGGTCGAGCTCGACGTCTACGCACCGGCCGCCCCGCAGGAGCAGCGCCAGCGCCTGGCCGAGCGTGCGCACGAGATCTGCCCGTACTCGAACGCCACCCGCGGCAACATCACCGTCGCGCTGTCGATCGTCGACTAGCGTTCCGGCGTGGTCACCGACGAGACGCGCTGCCCCTGCCTGAGCGGCAACCCCTACGGCGAGTGCTGCGGCCCCCTGCACCGCGGAGCGGCCGCGCCGACCGCGGAGCGCCTGATGCGCTCACGCTTCAGCGCGTTCGCGCTGGGCCTGCCGGAGTACCTGCTGCTCACCTGGCACCCGCGCACCCGACCGGCAGCCCTCGAGTTGGACGCGTCCCAGCGCTGGACCCGGTTGGACGTCCTGACGACGACCTCGGGAGGCCCGTTCGACTCCCAGGGCACGGTCGCGTTCCGCGCGTGGTGGCGTTCCGACGACGACCGCGGGACGCTCGAGGAGACGAGCGAGTTCGTCCGCGAGCAGGGACGATGGTTCTACGTGGACGGTGTCGTCGCCTGACGGCTCCGCACCACGCCAGCTGACAGGAGTCGACATGCCCGCACGCGACCTCACCCGCTTCGGCGACCGGACCACGGCCGCCGAGGTCGTCGACGGCCTCGACCTGACAGGACGCACGGCGGTCGTCACCGGCGCCGCGTCCGGCATCGGGGTGGAGACCGCCCGAGCACTCGCCGGAGCCGGGGCGCGCGTGACGCTCGCCGTGCGGGACGTCGACGCCGGCCGCCGGGTCGCGGACGACATCGCCCGGTCGACAGGGACCGACGCACCGGCCGTCGTCGAACTGCACCTGGACCGCCCGGGCTCCGTCGAGGCGTTCACCGCAGCGTGGTCGGGGCCGCTCGACGTGCTCGTCGCCAACGCCGGCATCATGGACGCGCCCGAGTCGTACACGCCCGCCGGGTGGGAGTCGCAGTTCGCGACGAACCACCTCGGGCACTTCGCCCTCGCGCTCGGGCTGCACGACGCCCTGGCGGCCTCGGGTTCGGCCCGCATCGTCTCGGTGTCGTCGAGCGGCCACGGCGGTTCGCCCGTCGTGTTCGACGACCTGTTCTTCCGCCGGCGTCCCTACGAACCCGGACTCGCCTACGGCCAGTCGAAGACCGCGAACGTGCTGTTCGCCGTCGCCGCTGGCCGGCGGTGGGCCGCCGACGGCATCACCGCGAACGCCCTGATGCCCGGCGGGATCTGGACCGGGCTGCAGAAGCACTGGGACCCGGAGGTCCTCGCCGCCACGAAGATCGCCGCCGCCGACGCCGTGAAGACCTCGGAGCAAGGAGCCGCGACCTCGGTCCTGCTCGCCACCGCACCGGAACTCGACGGGGTCACGGGTCGCTACTTCGAGGACTGCCACGAAGCAGCGGTGGTGGAGCGGATCGAGGACGGCCTGCACGGCGTGCTGCCCTGGGCGCTCGACCCGGACCAGGCCGACCGGCTGTGGGACGTGTCCGTCGCCCTGCTCGACGCCGAGGCGCGGTCCCGCGGCTGACCGCGGTGCGTCGGCGTCGGCTAGTTGCTGATGACGGCGGGCAGGCCGACGGCGGTGCGCATCGAACGGCGAACGGCGGCCTCGTCGGGGAGGAGTTCGTCCTCGTCACCGGTCAGGAAGAAACGGATCTGCCCGATGGCCTGCTCGGTGAGCATGTCGAGGCCGTTCAGCACCCGGCCGCCGGCATCGGCCCAGCGCGACGCGGCGGCGGTCGGCCACGGCTCGTAGGCGACGTCGAACAGCACGGCGTCCGACCCCGACGGCACCAGCTCGAGCGGGTCGGCGGCGCCGCCGGGCAGCGTCGACAGGACGAACCCGTGGCGGGTTCCGGGTAGGTCGGTGAGCGGCAGGACCTCGAGCGAGACGCCGAGGCGAACGGCCAGCTCCACGAGCGCGCCGGCCTTCGCGGTGTCGCGCAGGAACACCCGCACGAGCGACGCCCCGAGCCGCACCGCCGCCGTGAGGGCGCTCGCCGCGGTCGCCCCGCCACCGAGGATCGTCGCCTCGCCGGGCAGGTGTCCGAGGGCCTCGACCGGGCGGACGAGTCCCTGGACGTCGGTGTTGGCGCCCGCGCGGACGACGGCGGACCCCTCGCGTCGGAACGCGACCGTGTTCGCGACCCCGAGCTCATCGACCAACGGGGTCGTGCGGTCCAGGAGCGGCAGCACCTCGCGCTTGAGGGGCATCGTGAGACTCAGCCCGCGCCATTCGCGACCCAGCCCCGCGACGAACGCGTCGAGCCCGCCGGACGCGACCTCGTGCCTCCCGTACGACCACCCCAACCCGAGCGCGTCGTAGGCCGCTTCGTGGAGTGTGGGGGAGAGCGAATGCGCGATGGGGGAGCCGAGCACCGCGAGGCGCGTGCGGTCTGGATCTGGGACGGCCACGATCACCCAGCCTATCCAGCTGAATTCCTGTACGCCCCGTTAGGTTAGGCTACCCTTCGTGATCCGCTCATCCCTTCGTCTCCGACGTGTCCTCGCCGCTGCGGGTGCCGTCGCCGCAGCCTCCCTCGTCCTCGCCGGCTGTGCCTCGGGCTCCGGCTCGTCCACCGACACGGCTTCGTCCGGCTCGTCCGACGGCGCCTTCCCGGTGTCCATCACGACCGGCCTCGGCACCACGACGATCGACTCGCAGCCCAAGCGCGTCGTCGCACTCGGCTGGGGTGACGCCGAGACCGCGCTCGAGCTCGGCGTGCAGCCGGTCGGCGCGAGCGACTGGCTCGCCTTCGGTGGCGACGGCGTCGGCCCGTGGCTGAAGGACGCGTACACGAAGTCGCCGAAGATCATCCAGACGCTCGAGCCGAGCTACGAGGACATCCTCAAGCTCAACCCCGACCTGATCCTCGACGTGAAGTCGTCGGGCGACAAGGACCGGTACGACAAGCTGTCCGCGATCGCGCCGACCGTCGCGATCCCGAAGGGCGGCGAGAACTACCTCGCCTCGACCGAGCAGCAGACCACGATGATCGCGAAGGCGCTCGGCAAGGAGTCCGAGGGCAAGAAGCTGCTCTCCGACCTCGACGACGCCTACGCCACGGCGCGCAAGGCCCACCCGGACTTCGAGGGCAAGACCGCCGTCGTCGGTGCGTACAGCTCCGAGGGCTTCGGGGCGTACGCCTCCACCGACAGCCGCTCGTCGTTCATGAAGAACCTCGGGTTCACGATCCCGTCGGCCATCGACAAGGAAGCCGGCAAGGCGTTCTCCGTCACGCTGTCCGACGAGAACCTCGACCTGCTCGACGCCGACCTGACGCTGGTCCTGCCGATCTACGTCGACGCGTCGAAGGCCGAGGCCGACCCGCTGTTCCAGAAGGTGCCGTCGGTCGAGGCCGGTCACTACATCGTCTTCGACGACAAGGACGTGTCGTCGGCGTTCTCGATGGGCACCACCGCTGCGATCGAGTGGGCGCTCGACAAGCTGCCGGCCCAGTTCGAGGACAAGCTCGGCTGACCTGGCCGGTCTTCACCCGCGAAAGCGACAGGGTGCCGCCGATGTTCGGCGGCACCCTGTCGCATTTGCGTGGCGGGGCTGACGGTGTGGTCGAGGCGGCTCAGATGGCGCAGACGGCTCAGGCGGCTCAGGCGGCTCAGACGGGGAAGCTCGAGCCGAGCAGCGCGAAGAGCAGGGCGATCAGCGGGAGCGTGCCCTGCTTGAACGCGGAGTTGACGTACTTGCGGCCGGAGCCGACCAGGATCACCGCGGCGCCGAGCATGCTCGCGGTCGAGAACACGACGAGGGTCCAGCCGGTCGCGGTGTTGCCCGCCAGCACCAGCACGACACCGAGGATCGCGCCGATCGCCAGGAACAGGTTGTAGAACCCCTGGTTGAACGCGAGGGAGCGGGTCGCGTCGGCCTCGGTCTCGGTCGCGATGCCGAACACCTTGCGGGCGCGTGGACTCGTCCAGATGATGGATTCGAGGAACCAGATGTACACGTGGACGAGGCCAGCGAGGACCGCACACACGCCCGAGATCACGAGCAAGACCGACATGTGCTCATTCTCGCAGGCGTCGGCGGGGTTCGGCTGCGCGTCCGCCAGTAGGCTCGGGGCATGAGCGACGACGTCACCCCGCCCGAGCCCGAAGCGACGGCCGAAGCGACGGCTGTCGCCGAACTCCGGAGCATCCGGCAGAGCATCGACAACATCGACGCCGCCGTCATCCACATGCTCGCCGAGCGCTTCAAGTACACCCAGCGAGTGGGGCACCTGAAGGCCGAATCGGGCATGCCCGCCGCCGACCCGGACCGCGAACAGATCCAGGTCGCACGGCTCCGGAGCCTCGCCGCCGAGGCGCACCTCGACCCCGCCTTCGCCGAGAAGTTCCTCAACTTCATCGTCGCCGAGGTCATCCACCACCACGAGCGCATCGCCGGACGCGACGAATGAGCGTCGACCTGCCGACCCTGCTCGTCGGTTCCTACACCGCCACCGGCGGCGGGAACGCGACCGGCATCTCCCTCGTCGACGGCGGGGCTGCCCGCGCGGGCGCGGTCGCTCGTACCGTCGCGGTGCTCGACGATCCCTCGTTCCTCGCCGTGTCGGGCGACCGTGTCTACGCCGTGTCCGAGACGAACGACGGCGGCGTCTCCGCTTTCCGGATGCAGAACGGCGCGCTCGAACACCTGTGGGACGCCTCCGCCGGCGGTGACGCCCCGTGCCACCTGCGGGTCGACCCGTCCGGGGCGCTCATCGTCACCAACTACGTCTCCGGCACCGTCACCGCCGTGTCCCTGGCGGCGGCCGAGTCGTTCTCCGCCTCGGTCCTCGCGAGCGACGGCGTCGTCCTGCCCGCAGACGGCGTGCACGGCCGAACCGACCGGCTCGCCGTCCCCGCCTCGGCCATCGCCGTCGCGACCCTGCCCGCCGCCACCGGCCCGGTGCAGGACCGGCAGGATGCGCCGCACGCGCACCAGTCCGTCGCGACGCCGGACGGCACGGTGCTCGTCGCCGACCTCGGTGGCGACGCGCTGCACGAGTTCCGCGTGACCGTGTCGGCCGACGGCGTCCCCACGCTCGAGGCGCTGCGCGTGCACCACGTGGCGCCCGGCGTCGGCCCGCGGCACCTGGCCTGGTACGCAGGCGACCTGTTCGTCGCCGGTGAGCTCGACGGCGCTGTCCACCGACTCCGCCGCGACGAGTCCGGCTCGCTCGTGACGATCGCCTCGACCCCGACGTTCGAGGGTGCGGTGGGGGAGTCGCTCCTCAGCCACATCGAGGTCGACGATGCCGGACGTGTGATCGTCGCCGTCCGTGGCCGCGACCTGATCGTGGTGCTCGACGCTGCCGACGACGGGCTCGCGCTCGTCGGGTCCGCGTCGTGCGGGGGAGCCTGGCCGCGGCACTTCGCCCGGGTGCCGGGGTACGTGCTCGTCGCCAACGAGCGGTCGGACGCCATCGCCGTGCTGCCGATCGGTGCCGACGGTGTGCCGGGCGAGGCCGTCGAGCAGATCGCCGTCGGGACCCCGACGTGCATCGTCCCGCTCTGACCGTGACCGAGGTCGATCCGTACACCCTGGTCGTCGGGGCACCGCCGCTGACGGACTACCTGCGTCTGCGCCAGGACTCCGGACTCTCACCGAAGAACGCCGAGCAGGGCGCCGGGGCGATTGCCGGCAGTTGGTCGGCGTGCCACGTCGCGGACGCCGGCGGCACACCGGTGGCGATGGGCCGGACGATCGGCGACGGCGGGTGGTACTTCCACATCGCCGACATCGCCACCGATCCCGACCACCAGCGCCGTGGGCTCGGACGCCGTGTGGTCGAGTGGCTGCTCGAGGACGTCCGCGACCGAGCACCCGCCGGGGCCTACGTCACGCTCGTCGGGGATCCGCCCGGTCAGCGGCTGTACCGATCGCTCGGGTTCGACGACGTCGCGCCGAGTCTCGGCATGGCACTCCGACTGGACTGACGCCGACAGGTCGCTAGCGCTCGATCAGGTTCTCGAACGGGCGACCCTCGGCCAGCGCGGCGACCTGCCGACGCATCAGCTCGATCGACCGCGGGACGCTCAGGTCGGTGTTGCCCCCGACGTGCGGCGTGAGGACCGTGTTCGGCGTCGTCCACAGCGGGTGGCCGTCGGGCAGGGGCTCGGGGTCGGTGACGTCGAGCGCCGCGAACAGCCGCTCGGACTGCAGCTCCGCCACCAGTGCATCGGTGTCGACGACCTTGCCGCGAGCGACGTTCACCACCAGGGCGCCGTCGGGCAGCGCGGCCAGCAGTTCGGCGTCGACCAGCCGTTCGGTCTCGTCCGTCAGCGGCGCGATGAGCACGAGGACGTCCGTCGTCGGTGCGAGCTCGGGCAGCTCGCCGAACGCGTGCACGTGGCGACCGTCCTGGTCGCGAGCGGTGCGGGCCACGACGGTGACCTCGGTGCGGAACGCCTCGAAGCGGGTGGCGATCGCCGACCCGATCGCGCCGTAGCCGACGACCGTGACCCGGCGGTCGGCCAGGGAACGGGTCTTCCGGGCGTCCCAGACACCGTTGGCGCGATCGGCCTGGAACGCCCCGAGTTCACGCAGCGAGGTCAGCGCCAGGCCGACGGCGAGCTCGGCGGTCTCGTCGTCGTGGATCCCCCGACCGTTCGCCAGCTGGGCGTGACCGGGCACGTGCGGCACCGCGTGCTCGTAGCCGGCGCTCGGCAGCTGCAGGAGCTCGAGCGCCGGCAGGTCGTGCACGAACTGCCAGCGGTGCCGTCCACCGAAGTAGAACGGCAGGAACGTGATGGCGACGTCGTCCGGGCGACCGTACGGCGCCTCGACGTCCCACACGTCCAGCTCGATGCCGTCCGGCACGGGGCCGAACCGGCCGACGAGCTCCGCGAAGGGCAGGGTGACGATGGGCACGCGGTGTCCGCCGGGCCTAGGAGTCCGTGCGCGGCGAGAACGCACCGTCGGAGTCGAGCGGCCCACGGCCGACGTACCCCTCGGTGACGTCCTCGACGATCACGTCGCCGAAGCGGGCCGGCAGCGTCGCGTTGTGCGTGCCGCGGAGCTCGTCGAGCGTCGCCGTGAACGCCCCCTGGACCTCGAGCGCGTTCGACGTGGCGTCGGTCACGCCGATGCGCAGGACCGGGAAGCCCCGGCCGTCGCACAGGCCCTGGAAGCGGACGTCGTCCTCGCGACGGACGGTCACGATGACGCGACCGGTCGACTCGGAGAACAGCGCGGTCGCGGTGTCGACGCCGTCGCGGGACTCGAGCTCGTCGAGGACCACGCGGGCGCCGAGGCCGAAGCGGAGCACCGACTCGGCGAGCGACTGGCCGAGGCCACCGTCCGCCAGGTCGTGCGCACTCGTCAGCAGCTGCTCGCCGCTCGCTGCGAAGAGCAGCTCGGCGAGCTCCTTCTCGCGACCGAGGTCCACCGCCGGCGGACGACCGCCGAGGTGGCCGTGCACCGTGCCGGCCCAGGCCGACCCGTCGAGCTCGAGGCTCGTGGTGCCGAGCAGGTAGATGTTGTGGCCGTCGTCCTGCCAGCCCGACGGGACGCGCTTGGCGACGTCGTCGATGACACCGAGCACACCGACGACCGGGGTCGGGTGGATCGGGGTCGAGCCGGTCTGGTTGTAGAACGACACGTTGCCGCCGGTGACCGGGATGCCGAGCTCCATGCAGCCGTCGGCCAGTCCCTCGACCGCTTCGGAGAACTGCCACATGACCTCGGGGTTCTCGGGGGAGCCGAAGTTCAGGCAGTCGGTGACCGCAGCGGGGACGGCACCGGTGACGGCGACGTTCCGGTACGCCTCGGCCAGGGCCAGACGCGCGCCCTGCTTCGGGTCGAGCTGGCAGTAGCGGCCGTTGGCATCGGTGGCGATGGCGACACCGAGACCCGTTTCCTCGTCGACGCGGATCATGCCACCGTCGTCGGGGAACGCCAGGGCCGTGTTGCCGAGCACGTAGGTGTCGTACTGGTTCGTGACCCAGTTCTTCGACGCCAGGTTCGGCGAACCGAGCAGGCTGAGGAACTGCGCCTTGAGCGCGGGGCCGTCGGCCGGTCGGTCGAGCGACGAGGCGGTGTCGGCCTGCAACGCGTCGATCCAGGTCGGGTAGGCGACCGGGCGGTCGTAGACCGGGCCGTCGACGGCGACGGTGCGCGGGTCGACGTTGACGATCTCCTGGCCCTGCCAGTCGATGACGAGACGGCCGGTGCCTGTGACCTCGCCGAGAACGCTGGTCTCGACCTCCCACTTGCCGACCACGGCGAGGAACTCGTCGAGCTTGTCGGGGCGGACGACCGCCATCATGCGCTCCTGGCTCTCCGACATCAGGATCTCTTCGGCCGTGAGCGTGGGGTCGCGCAGCAGGACGTCGTCGAGCGAGATGTGCATGCCGCCGTCGCCGTTGCTCGCGAGCTCTGACGTGGCGCAGGAGATGCCCGCGGCGCCGAGGTCCTGGATGCCCTCGACCAGTTCCTTCTGGAACAGCTCGAGGCAGCACTCGATCAGGACCTTCTCGGCGAAGGGGTCGCCGACCTGGACGGCGGGACGCTTGGTCGGGCCGCCCTCGGTGAAGGTGTCGGACGCCAGGATCGACGCGCCGCCGATGCCGTCGCCACCGGTGCGGGCACCGAACAGCACGACCTTGTTGCCGGCTCCGGACGCGTTCGCCAGGTGCAGGTCCTCGTGCCGCAGGACGCCGACCGCCAGGGCGTTGACGAGCGGGTTGCCCTGGTACACCGGGTCGAAGTAGGTCTCGCCGCCGATGTTCGGCAGGCCGAGGCAGTTGCCGTAGAACGAGATGCCACCGACGACGCCGTGCACGACGCGTGCGGTGTCCTCGTGGTCGATCGCGCCGAAGCGGAGCTGGTCCATCACGGCGACCGGGCGGGCACCCATCGAGATGATGTCGCGGACGATGCCGCCGACGCCGGTCGCGGCGCCCTGGTACGGCTCGACGTAGGACGGGTGGTTGTGCGACTCGACCTTGAAGGTCACCGCCCAGCCGTTGCCGACGTCGACGACACCGGCGTTCTCGCCCATGCCGACCATCAGGTTCTTCGTCATCTC
The DNA here is from genome assembly GCF_902706105.1 of Curtobacterium sp. 18060. Classification (NCBI taxonomy): domain Bacteria; kingdom Bacillati; phylum Actinomycetota; class Actinomycetes; order Micrococcales; family Microbacteriaceae; genus Curtobacterium; species Curtobacterium sp. 18060. Next base: position 10,132 of record NZ_CACSJV010000070.1, read on the forward strand.
CGGCGTGACCTTCTTGCCGAACTGACGGAGGTAGTTCTTCGAGGACTTGTAGGAGCAGTGCTCGGACCACATGACGGAGTACATCGCCAGCTCGCCCGAGGTGGGGCGGCGGCCGAGGATCTCCTTGATGCGGGCGTACTCGTCCGGCTTCAGGCCGAGCGCGTCGTACGGCTGGTCCTTGTCGGGAGTCGCCGCGGCATCCTGCACGGTGTCGGGCTTCGGGCGCACGTAAGTCGTCACGGTGTTGTCGTTCCCTGTCACTGGAGTCGCGGCCGTCACTTGACGAGCGTCGACTCGATCACGGAGGTGAAGAAGGTGAGGCCGTCCGTGCCGGAGGCCATGGCAGCGGCGGTGTCCGGGCCGAAGCCGGGCTCGGTCGCGTGCTCGGGGTGCGGCATCAGGCCCACGACGTTGCCGCGCTCGTTCGAGACGCCGGCGATGTCGTCGATCGACCCGTTCGGGTTCACCCCGACGTAGCGGAACACGACCTGGCCATTGTCCTCGATGCGCTTGATCTCGTCGGCGTCGGCGACGAAACGGCCGTCGGCGTTCTTGAGCGGGATCGTGATCTCCTGCTGCGCGGTGAACCCGGAGGTCCAGGCGGTCGAGGTGGTCTCGACGCGGAGCATCTGGTCGCGGCGGATGAACTGCTGGTGCGCGTTGCGGGTGTGGGCCCCGGGGACCAGGCGGGCCTCGGCCAGCATCTGGAAACCGTTGCAGATGCCGAGCACAGGCATGCCCTTGCCGGCGGCGTCGATGACCTCGGCCATGATCGGCGCCTTCGCGGCGATCGCTCCGGCGCGCAGGTAGTCGCCGTACGAGAACCCGCCGGGCAGCACGATGGCGTCGACGCCCTGCAGGTCGTGGTCGCCGTGCCAGAGGGCGACGGGGTCGGCACCGGCGAGACGGACCGCGCGCTGGGCGTCACGGTCGTCGAGGGAGCCGGGGAAGGTGATGACGCCGATGCGCATCCGGGTCACTGACCTTCGATGGTCACGGAGACGACGTCCTCGATGACCGCGTTCGAGAAGACGTCGGCGGCGATGTCGCGGACCTCGGCCAGCTTGGCGTCGTCGACGGGGCCGTCGACGGTCACCTCGAAGCGCTTGCCGATGCGGACGTTGGTCAGGTCGGCCTTGCCCAGACGGGCGAGGGCGTTGCCCACCGCCTTGCCCTGGGGGTCGAGGATCTCAGCCTTGGGCATGACCTCGACGACGATCGTTGGCACGTGTTCTCTCCAGCGCTTCAGGGGTGGGGGACGCGACCAGTCTACGGGGCGCGCGCGACACGCCGGGACGGATCCGGGCCTCCTGTGAAGAACGTGCTGTGCGTTTGCTCACCTGTGTTCGACTCCGTATATTCGAAGTCGAATAGTCCAGTCGGAAGACTGCCGCATCGATCCGTCAGGAGGCCCGCATGGCGTCGCTCACGCCCCTTGCGTTCGCCGCGCTCGACCTGCTGAACGAGGCACCGATGCACCCGTACGAGATGTTCCAGACGATGGTCCACCGGCAGGAGGAGCGGAACGTCAAGGTCCGCCCGGGCACCCTGTACCACCAGGTCGGCCGCCTCGCCGAGCTCGGGTTCGCCGAGGTCGTGGGCACCGACCGCGACGGCAACCGGCCGGAACGCACCACCTACACGATCACCGACGCCGGTCGCGCAGCGCTCGCGGACGGCCTCCGCCGCATGGTGGCGGAGCCCGCGGACGAGTACCCGGAGTTCCACCTGGCCCTCTCCGTGCTCGAGAACCTGCCGCACACCGAGGCGGTCGATGCCGTCCGGGCCCGGATCGTCGCACTCGAACAGGAGCGCGACGACTACGACCAGGCACTCCAGCGCGTGCAGGCCAAGCAGCTGACCGAGCGGTACTGGCTCGACGTGTCGTACGTCCGTGCGATGCTCGCCGCGCAGGTCGAGTGGCTCAGCACCACCGTCGACCGCATCGCCAGCGGCGACCTCCCCTGGGACGGCCCGGCCGTCCCCACAGACACTGACTTCCCCACGAACAGCAAGGACACCACTCGATGACCACCGTCACGCCTCCGCGGACGACCGAGAAGAAGCCGTGGCCCGCCCTCTGGGCGCTCGTCGTCGGCTTCTTCATGATCCTCGTCGACTCGACCATCGTGTCGGTCGCCACCCCCACCATCGCCCAGAAGCTCGACGCGGACATCAACTCCGTGATCTGGGTGACGAGCGCGTACCTGCTCGCCTACGCCGTGCCGCTGCTCATCACCGGCCGCCTCGGTGACCGCTTCGGCCCGAAGGTCATGTACCAGATCGGCCTCGTGGTGTTCACGCTCGCCAGCCTCTGGTGCGGTCTCGCCGGCTCGATCGAGATGCTCATCGTGGCCCGCGTCGTGCAGGGTCTCGGCGCCGCGATGATGAGCCCGCAGACGATGTCCGTCATCACGCGCATCTTCCCGCCGCAGAACCGCGGTGCCGCGATGGGTCTCTGGGGCGCCGTCGCCGGTGTCGCCTCGCTCGTCGGCCCGATCGTCGGCGGTCTGCTCGTCGACGGCTTCGGCTGGGAGTGGATCTTCTTCGTGAACGTCCCCGTCGGTGTCGTGGCGTTCGTCCTCGCGCAGCGCTTCGTGCCGTCGTTCGACCGCCACGGGCACCGCTTCGACTACCTCGGCATCTTCCTGTCCGCGGCCGGCCTGTTCCTGCTCGTCTTCGGCATCCAGGAAGGCGAGACCTACGACTGGGGCGTCATCGCCGGACCGATCTCGGTGTGGTCGCTCATCATCGTCGGGCTCGTGGTGCTCGCCGGGTTCGTCGTCTGGCAGGGCGTGCAGAAGGGCGAGCCGCTGCTGCCCCTCGGCCTGTTCAAGGACCGCAACTTCACCCTGGCCAACGTCGCCATCACGGCCGTCGGTGTCGCGATCGCCTCGTTCGCGCTGCCGATCATGCTCTGGGCGCAGGACGTCCTGCGGTTCTCGCCGACCCAGGCTGCACTGCTCCTCGTGCCGCAGGCCGTGCTGTCCGCCGGCCTCGCCCCGCTCGTCGGCAAGAACCTCAACCGGTGGAACCCGCGCTGGGTCGCCGCGTTCGGTCTCGCGTGCTTCTCGGCCGGACTGTTCTGGTTCGGCGCCCTGCTGTCGTCGAGTGCCGACTGGGGATGGGTGCTCCTGCCGAGCGCGCTCCTCGGCATCGCCAACGCCTGCATGTGGGGTCCGCTGTCCGTCTCGGCGACGCGCAACCTGCCGCCGAAGCTGGCCGGTGCCGGCTCGGGCGTCTACAACACCACGCGTCAGATCGGCGCCGTGCTCGGCTCGGCCGGCATCGCCGCGCTGATGGAGGCCCGGATCACCGCGAACTTCCCGGCGTCAACCGGTGGGACCTCCGCCGGTGGTGCCGAACAGCAGGTCGGCGGACTGCCCGGGTTCCTGCTCGAGCCGTTCTCGCGGGCCATGGGTGAGTCGCTGTTCCTTCCGGCGATCGTGCTCATCGCGGCGATCGTGGCGGCGCTGTTCCTGGCGAAGCCGAAGCAGACCGTCGCCTGGCAGCAGACCGGCGGCGTGACCGCCCAGCCCGAGGCCGCCGGAGCCCCGTCGAAGTAGGAACGCGCACAGTTCGTGAGCAGAAATGGTCGGGTCGCCTGCGGGCACCCGACCATTTCTGCTC
>NZ_CACSJV010000071.1:0-13425 GCF_902706105.1 Curtobacterium sp. 18060
TGAAGTGCGTCGTCGAGTTCGACGTCCACCCCTTCAGCGTGTACTCGTGCGTCGTGGAGTTGTCGACGCGGGTCAGGGTCTGCTGCAGACCGGCCGGGCTGATGAACGCACCCTGCGCCCCCGACGGACGGAACTGCCACGCCGTCCCGACAGCGTCCGTGTAGATGACACCGTCCGCATTCGCTGTCAGGTCCCCGGCGCCGGCGAGGGCGTACTGCCACCGGTTCGCGTCCATCGTGTTCGCATCCCCGACGGTGGTGCTCCGCGAGTTGTACGCGGCGCCGATCGTGGTGTTCTGCGTCACTCCTGGCAGGCTCATCGCGGTCGTGGTGACGAGCAGGTTGCCGGTCCCGACATCGACGGACGCGTTGGTCTGGTCCGTGATCGGGAACGGCAGCGTCGTCGCCGACGTCCGCTGACCGGTCCGGTTCGTGTTGCCGGGGCCACCGGGGAGCGAGTTGTACGCACCCTGCAGGTCGACGAGGTAGTTCATCGCCGCCGTGCCCATGTTCTTGATGCGGATCTTGCCGTTCGCACCCACCGGCGCGACGACCGTGTTGGTGACCTTCGACGTTGCGTCAGAGCTGATCGCGGATGCTTCCGGCTCCGCCGCACCATCGATGCGACGATCGCGCGTGCGCATCAGCACGCGACGAACACCACCCGGCCCGAGCAGGACACAGGGGGCGGGATCGAATCACAAGAATCTGTCCTGGCATGAGGTCGAACCGCCGGGGCATGGCATCGGCCGCTCCCGCGGCGGCCTGACCACGGAGATCCACCAGGCCACCGACGGGCACGGCCGGCCTGGTACAGCTCAACGGCAAGCAAATCATCCGCCTCGAGCAGGGTCGCATGGTGAACCTCACTGCCGCGAACGGCAACCCCATCCAGGCGATGAGCCTCGAACTGACATTGCAAGCTCGCAGCCCCGCCGCCGTCCTTACCGGCAACCTGGACGCCGAGGTGCAGCCGGCACCCGCCGCCGTGAAGCACCGCATCGCGACCGATCTCGTCGCGATCCTGAGCAGAAAGTAACCACCTCCCTGACGTCATGACCGACAACGTTCGCGACCCGGGATCCGGCCGCGAACACCGATTCAATCGGCGACCTCGCACGACGCTCCGAGACCGGCGCGCTCGTCGGCTCCGGCGAAGTCTTCATCTTCTTGACCGTCTTCGGCGGAACGCGGTTCCCGTCCGTCGACCGCACCGATCCGAAGGGGTGCCTACTACTCTTCGGTCAGATCAAGTTCGCGCATCGTCCGTTTCCATAGCCCCTCGGCCGCATCCGTATCACTCATCACGCCTGCCGCACGCGGCGTGAAACGATGAAAATACATTCCATTCCATGCGCTCAGCGAAGGTACTGTCGCCAGGCTAACCAACGGCTCGGCCCCCTGCGCCGGGGTGAGGATCAACCTTTTCAGCAACGGGCTGCCCATGAGTGCCCGCTGCAGCCTATTCTCCCGCGCCACTTCCGTCGCCACTCCACCGGGATGCACCACGCTCGAATAAATGCCACCTCCACGGCGTACAAGCTCAGCAGTGAACAGCATCAGTGCAAGCTTCGACGAACCATACGCCCGCATGCTGGAGTATCGACCGGGCAGCTGAGAAAAGCTCTCCGACGAAATGCGCCCGCGACGATACTGTGAGCTGCCCGTATTAATCACACGTGCACTATTTACTGCCCGCCCCAGAGACTCACGTAGTAGATGCGTCAGGAGAAAAGGAGCGAGGTAATTGACCTGAAACGTTCGCTCAAATCCATCAGGAGTGCGATGCTGCTTCGCACTGATGCCTCCTGCATTGTTGAGTAGCAGGTCGATCCGCGGGTAGTTCGCTCTGAGATCAGCACCAAGGCGACGAACATCGTCCAAGCTGCTCATGTCAACGAGCAGCGGAGAGCCACCGATAGCCGCCGCGACACCCTCCGTCTTGCTCTGGTTTCGTCCGACCACGACAACGTGTGCGCCACTTTGAGCGAGACGCGCCGCGGCAGCCGCACCGATACCGGCACTTGCGCCGGTCACCACAGCAACCTTCCCAGTTAGCGGCGTAGCGCCGGAGACCTTGACGTTCGGGATCATCGGGGAAATCATAAGTGGCAGTCTACTGCCACTTGCTGGGAGGTCAACCCGACCCAGGGGCTCGCTGACGCCAGGTACGGTGGTGGAGTGCCGTCCACCCCGAGAATCCGTAGTGACGCATCCGAGAATGCTCGAAAACTTCGGGGCGCGGCTCGAGATTTGTTCGCGACTGGAGCATCAGAGGTGTCACTCGCAGCCGTCGCACAGCAGGCGGGAGTTGGGACACGAACCCTCTACCGGCACTATTCAACGCGGGAAGCACTCACGCTTGCACTCATTCGCGAAGATATCACTTCTGAGCTGGAACCGCGACTTCTGGCCATCGCGAATGCTGTCGATCCGAACCCCCATAACCTTCAGCGTTGCGTCCACGTAGTCCTCGAGTGGACACACGGCGAGAGAGAGCTTTTGCGAGACGCTGGCTGTGCAATCAATACGGAAGCCGGGTTTGATCAAGTGCGTTCGATTCTCACAAGCCAGCTTGACTTGGCACGGGACATGGGCGCACTGCGATCCGATTTCCAAGTAGATCTCATAATGAATTTCATTGCCGCTCTCACACTACTACAATCACAGCATCCGAGCACCTCCACGAACGACATCGTGCAAATATTTTTCGACGGCCTCTCCGCGCCACTTTGACGGATTCCTGAGCGATGCCCCCCCCCCCCGGGCGGGGCACTGGAAGCCTCACAGTCAGAAAAAACGTCCTTGCCGCGTCGTGCTGGCCGCTCTGCCAGCAGACGAGGGTGATCGTATGATGTCGTTCTCAAAGACGGCACACGGTTGGCTCGTCGCCGTTGGTGGTGCCACACTGATCGGCATTAAGCAGACGTGTGAGCTCGTCGAGACCCTCGAATGGCCGGTCATCGCCACGTGGACCATCACCGCTGCCGCACTCCTGCTCTTCATCGGCAACGCAGCCATCACGGCCAACCGCACCGAGTGAATCCCCGCAGTCATCAACTGACCCACAATAATCAGCCCCTCTGGCGCACAGCACATCGAGCGCAGTGGATGGCCATCCGGACAGCACTCGCCGCTAAGGAACCTCAGGAAACGTCTAGATAAGAGGCAGGGGCCGGTCCCGGATGACTTCTTTCATCACGAGCGTGCTGCTCAGTCGAAGGACACCAGGTAGGGCCGATAGGCGGGTGTCGTAAAGACGCTGATACGACGCCAGGTCTTGGGTGACGACGCGAAGCACGTAGTCCGGCTCCCCGAAGAGACGTTGCGCGTCGATGACCTCGGGCACCGCTATCACTGCGGTCTCGAACTCGTCGAGCACCCGGCTCCCACCGTCACGCATCGTGACGAACAGGACAGCCCGGAAGCCAAGCCCGACCATGGCCGGGTCGACCTTCGCCCGGTAGTCGACGATGACGCCGGAACGTTCGAGTTCACGTAATCGCCGGTGGCCGGCCGAGAGACTGACCTGAACCCGGTCAGCCAGAGCCGTAACCGTAAGGCGTGCCTCTTGTTGCAACTCCGAGAGGATCTTTCGATCGATCGCATCCATGAGCACAATCATTTCACTAGGCGGGCTGCGGTCGTCACAAGTTCGAATTTTATGATGTCTGATCACTACTAGCCTTCCGGTGAAGCGCGCAACGGCGGAAGGAACTGACATGGCATGGGGCTTACTGATGGCGTTCTGGGCGGTGTCGGTGTTGTTCGTCATCATCCCTGGGGCGGACTGGGCCTACGCCATCACGGCGGGCCTCCGACACCGATCGCCCGTCCCTGCTGTTCTCGGAATGCTCGCCGGCCACCTCCTTGCGACCCTGATCGTCGCGGCCGGCGTCGGAACGCTCGTCAGCCGCGTCCCTGTTGTCCTGACGGTGATGACGATTCTCGGCGCCCTCTACCTGATCTGGCTTGGCGTCGGTTTGCTGCTACATCCAGCAACCGTGCCAGGAGCTGAGGCGGCCACGGGTGGCTCCTCTCCGCTGCGGCAGGCGATGAAGGGCCTCGGCATCAGCGGCCTGAACCCGAAGGTGTTCCTGTTGTTCCTAGCCCTGCTCCCGCAGTTCACCGACACCGGTGCCCTCTGGCCTGTGGGCGTGCAGATGGGCACGTTGGGTCTACTGCACATCTTTAACTGCGCCGTGGTCTACCTGATCGTCGGTTTCGGTGCCAGACGAGTGCTATCGGCACGGCCTATGGCAGCGCGAGTGGTGACCCGGTTGTCGGGTATTGCCATGGTCGTGATCGGGGTCATCCTGGTGGTCGAGAAGATCATCCACTAACCGAGGCTCCATGACGCACGCTCCCGGCTCAGCAGCCGACAGAATCCGCTCCCGGGTGCAAGCCAGCTTTGACCGGCAGGGTCTCATGGCGCACCTGGGCGCGACGCTCGATCGCGTCGACGACGGGGCGGTATCGATCGTTCTGCCGAGCGGCCGGAAGTGTCCCAGCAGCACGGCTACGTCCATGCTGGGGCGACGAGCGCTATCGCCGACAGCGCCGGCGGTTTCGCTGCCCTCACCCGCATGGGGGAAGGCTCGGAAGTGTTGACCGTGGAGTACAAGCTGAATCTCCTTGCCCCTGCCCGCGGTGAGTACCTCCGAGCGGTGGGTACTGTGATCCGTGCAGGGCGCACACTCACGGTCTGTCAAATCGAGGTCCGAGCTGTCGACAGCGACAGTCACGCCGTCGTTGCCGTAGGCCAACAAACGCTGATTCGGGTCGCCTCAACACCGTCTCCTTAGCGACCCCTGGGCTCAGCTGGTCGCTCCAACACCACCGCAATGAAGAGCAGCTCCGAATCGCGAGCCCGCCTGACCGACATCGGGTTCCGCCGCATCGCGGCTGATCTTGGCCGCCGCGCCCGTCCGCCATCAGCCGTGGTGTCACCAAGGTTGCGGCCGGTACATCTAGGGCGTGTCTTCTGATTGGAGCGGGGTGAGTGGCGGACGCTGGCGGGTGTCTCGGTTCTTGTGGCTTACGGATGCTCAGTGGGCGTTGATCGCTGATCTGCTGCCTGGCCGGACGGGCCGGAAGGGGCGCCCGTTCTCGGACGCACGGAGCATGGTCGAGGGCATCATTCATCGGTATCGGACCGGGGTCGCGTGGCGGGACCTGCCCGAGGTGTTCGGTCCGTGGCAGACGGTGTGGGCCTGGCATCGCTGGCTCTTTTTGCCACAGGAGCGTGCGAGGGTCTAGGGGTGGTGCGGCACCACACCCGGTTGGTCGCATCCGTTCGGGGTGAGCTCGACACCGTCTTCGTCGTCGAGCTCTGGGAGACGACGGAAGCACACCAAGCCTCCCTTGTCCTCCCCCAGGTGCAAGCCGCAATCACCAAGGCACGCCCGCTCCTCAACGGCACCTTCGGCGGATACCGCTTCGACGTCGCAGGATCTCCCCTCCGCGACTGACCCGTTGCCCGTTCCCCGATCCCCTATCGGAAACCGTCCCCGCCTGCGAAAGGGTCCCAGTTGAGACGCCTTCGACGGCGGAGCACTCATGGCGCAGGATCAGGGTTCATGTTGTGTCTGCTTCGGTCGGAGTGACTCGAGAGGACCAGGGTGGCTGTGTCGGCGGTAATGATGAGTGCTATGCCCACCCACTCGATAGCGCCCAGCGCTTCGTGGAGCAGGGTCGCTGGTGTGACCGGTGACACCGCTCAGGCCGGCGTGGACGGCTTCTTTGCTGCCGAACGCACTTAACCAGTGTCACCAGTGAGACTGGTTGAGCGGGTGACACTGGGATGACCTGCGAAACCAGTCAGCAGGGCCCTTGATTGGTGGACCGCAGAAAGAGGGGCTGTGTGCCTCTCTGAGTGACGTGACCCCTGTTCTAAGGCAATCACCCGGAGCAGTAGCTGTTCGTTCGATCTCGGAAGATTCGCGCACACTGGTGACGCTGGTGATCCCGGTTTGGACTTACTGGTAATCCCGGTTTAGACTTACTGGTGAGCCCAGTGTGCCTGGCGGACCCAGTCACACTGGTTATGACTGGTCCCACCATCCTCACCGGCGAACGCATACTGGCAACACCGGTGTGACTGGTGACCCCGGTTGGCCCTAAATAGTTATGCCGTTGTGACTGGGTTCACCAGTGACGCAGGTACGCTAAGTCCCCACGGACATGCGCGAGTAGTTGCGCAGCCTGGTCTCACCAGTCACACCAACGTCACCATTCAGCGGGGGAGTGCCCCTCGTAGGCAGCGGAGCAGCAGATGTCACTCACCATTGACCGATCTTCCCTTCAGCGAGTCGTCGCCGTCATCAACAACAAGGGGGGCGTCGGCAAGACCACCCTCTGCGCCAACATCGGCGGGATCCTGGCCGAGGCGGGTTGGCGAGTCCTCGTCATCGAACTGGATCCGCAGGGAAACCTCGGGCTCGACCTCAGCTACAGGCACGCGGATGGCGACGATAAGGGCTCTGGTCTGTCGAAGGCCGTCCTCTTCGGCGATCGCCTTCAGCCTCTGAAAGACGTGCGCCCGAACCTCGACGTACTCCCGGGAGGGGAGCACATAGAGATCCTCGACAAGGGCATCAGCCCTCGGATGAGCCAGTCCGGCACGGAAGGCACCGCAGCACGCCTCAGCCTTGCCACGTCTCTGTCTGTCATCGCCGACGACTACGACCTGATCTTGCTCGACTGCCCGCCGAACATCGACAGTATTCAGATGCTCGCTGTCGCGGCCGCTCGCTACATCCTCATCCCGGCGAAGGCGGACGATGCGAGCATCGATGGTCTCCGCCTGACCGCTCGGCGCCTCGACAAGGTCGTGGACATCAACCCCGACGTGGACCTCCTCGGCGTGGTGAACTTCGATTCGAGTACGTCTGAGACGAAGGTTCGCCAGGAGTTCACCGACGACGTTGTCGAGGCCCTGGAAAGCGAAGAGGCTCGGAAGTTCATCTTCACCAGCTACGTCCGCCACTCGGGCGCAACCGCGAAGGCCGCGAGGAAGAAGCGAGTCCTCGTCCACGAGCTCGAGAAGAGTGTCCAGAAGCAGGAGAAGTGGTACGAGGCTCTGCGCCGCGGGGCGAAGCATATTTCCGCTGGCCCTCAGGCTGCGGGCAACGTTGCGGACAGTCTGTACGCAGTGACCCAGGAGCTCACCGCTCGACTCACCAAGGCCGAGGCTGACACGGCGGAGGAAGCGAATGTCTGACGCAGGCCGCATCATCTCCGGTCCGCCAAGCCGTCCGAACAGCGGGGGAGGGGCGGGGTCCCTGCTCCGCGCGAATCGAACGGCGCAACAGCAGGTCGAGCAGCCGGTTGAGCCTTCCCGTACGGTTGCGCCACCACCCCCGGCGCCGCGGCGCGCTGTGCAGCAGACCATCGCGTCCGCTCCAGAGTCCGAGGTCGAAGACCCGGTGATGACCGTCGAGCCTTCCGAGACACCGGCCGTCACATTCCGCGAGCCGGAGCCGTCGACTGCAGCAGCCGAGGACGTCGCACCGGCGGTCGCCGAAGCTGCGGGTGCCGCCGCTCCGCAGACGCAGCAACAGCAGGCCGCTGAGCCAGCGCAGGGTCCGACGACGCCGTACACGAGGCGTCGGTACGGCGACTCTGGGGAGGAGAACCCGGACGACGTCGTCAAGGTCACCTTCGAGATTCGTCGAGGCGATCGCGATGCGTTCAACGACGCGTTTGCTGCAGCTTCCCTGCACGAGGGCTACACCACGCCGAAGGACATCCTGGTGGACATCTACGTGGGGGAGACAAAGCGTCTACAGGACACCTACAACGGCGGGCAGCCGTTCCCGAAGCGGATGAAGCAGGCTCCGCGCGGCCGGCCGATTCGGCGCGAGAACTGACGTCGTCGGTCGTCTGCGCTCGGCAATGTCGGCCGGATCCGGTAGATCCGAGGCATGGGTTCGTACAGACGCCGGCGAGGAACACTGCGACACGCCGAGCAAGTTCCGACGTGGGTATCTGACCCGCAGCCACGCTGTGTGAGTACCAACTCGGATGGGGGAGCGCCAGGCACAGTGCGCTCTGCCGGGTGGGACGCACTGACCAAGTCCGCTTCCGCGCGACCACTGCTTCCATCATGCCCCGGGAGGTCCTGATGACCGACACCCTCGCAACCGAGATCACACTGATCGACGTGCCGGCCAACGCGCCAATTCTCATCGACGAGACGACGGCGCGTCTAGTGAACTACGCGGCGAACCTCGAGGGTGGCGAAGAGGACGCCATGGACATCGGGTACTCGGCACGCATCTGGGCGCAGGTTTCGCTGCCCTACCGCAACCCCGGCAGCATTCCGTACTGGGAGCGTCGCAACGGGTCCGTCTCGCTGATGATGCAGCCGGCGTTGCTGCTGGACGCAGAGACCGGAGAGCGGACACCTGCGTACCCGTACGGTGTCTTGCCGCGCCAGGCCATGAACTGGATGGCAACGGAAGCGGTGCTGACGCAGAGCAAGCAGCTCGAGCTCGGCCGTTCCATGAAAGCGTTCATGGAGAAGATCGGCCTCGCACACGGTGGACGGGACGCGAAGCGGGTCGCTGACGGTCTGAAGCGTCTCTTCGGCGCGAATCTCAGTGTCGAGGGTCTTGAGATCCGCCCGGACGGTCATGGGGAGGCCATTGAGTACTTCCGGATCGCTGACAGCGTCCGTCTGTGGTTCGGCAAGGACGACGTGGAGGACAACGAAGGGCTCTGGCAGTCCACGGTGACCCTCTCCGAGCGGTTCTACGACTCCATCGTCTCCTCGCCGGTCCCCATCGACCTGAACGCGATGAAGGCGCTGGGGAAGTCAGCGATGCGCATGGACATCTACCTGTGGCTCACGTACCGCATGTTCTACCTGCGTAAGCCCACCCGCATCAAGTGGAACGACCTCAACCTGCAGTTCGGCGCGCAGTACACGCAGCCCCACAAGTTCAAGGCGGCGTTCGAGGGTCACCTGCGGGCCATCAAGATCATCTACCCAGAAGCACGGGTCGAACCGACCTCCGAGTACCTCATCCTCCGGCCGTCTCCGCCTCATGTGGAGCCGACGAAGCCTCGACGCGAGGTCGGGGTCTAACCAGCCAGAGAAACGACGGGAGAGAGGTGCCTACGGGCGCCTCTCTTTTCGCGTTGATGGGGACCGGATACCCACGTGAGCTGGAGGGCCCGTCCGTCGACGGCGCGCGTGGGTATCTGGTCCTCTCGGTAACCACTCCGGAAAACTGGCATTGACCGCCCGCGCGCGCGGGTATCTAATCCTCACGCACTGAGGGCCCGCTCCAATGGTGGGTATCTGGTCCGCCTGGCGCCTGGCGCCTCGAGTTCAGCGCGTGTAGATATCTGGTCCTGACGTGGGTATCTGGTCCGGGTGCGGGCGTTCGTTCGAGAGGGCAGGGAAGCGTGGGTATCTGGTCCGGAGGAGACCGAGCGAGACAGGCGCGTGGGTATCTGGTTCTCAGTCGTGGGTATCTAGTCCCCTGCGACACCCCTTCATACCGTTACTACCGGACGCCGTCGGGGTTGAGCCGCCGGGTGTGGGTATCTGGTCCTTGCCCATGGGTATCAAGTCCTCGCCGGAGGCGGAGGTCAACCAGCCGGCGTGGGTATCTGGTCCTTCCGGTACGAGAGCGCGAAGCGTTGTGTGGGTATCTGGTCCCCAGGGCGCCGGCTGTTTGTTATGGGCCGGTCGGCGCGCCGGGCAACACCAGCGAGTGTGGGTATCCGGTCCTAAGCGACGGCGAGGTACTTGCTTCGCGCCTGGAAGTACCGGTGCCTCCAAGCGTGGGTATCTAGTCCTGAAGTGCGGTGGCCTGAGTGATTCTGTTTCCTCCCACTGGGAGGGGTAGAAGCATCCGTCTGTGGAAAACTTGGCGCCCCTCTGTGGTTGCGTTTCGCCGGTTCGTAGATCAGCTACCGGAGAGAGCTACAGGGATCACTACAGGGGGCCTCGCTCGAGCGAGCTCGGATCCGCGCGCTGGCGGCGATCGGCGGGGGAGCGGTGCTGTGCGTCCGGGACTGCATACCCACACCAGGCGGACCGGATACCCACGGGCTGAGGACCAGGTACCCACGAAAGCGGACCAGACACCCACGAAAACAGCGTGGGTATCGAGTCCAACGACCAAGCCTGCTGTGGAGAACTTCTCGGAGGGTACGTCGGTACCGAACTGACCGCTACCCGCTCCGGCTCTTCTTCTTCGCCCGCGGGGAGTGGCCCGTGCCTTCAGAGGCGGCACCGGGAGGTCCGTGATGGCGGGAACATCGAAGCGTACGCAGTAGCGACGGTCGAGGTTGCCGAGGCCTACGGCGTCCACGGCCATAAAACGCTGGCTTTGGAGGGACGCGAAGAAGCGTCGGTCGCCGCTGTTCGCGTCGCGAAGGTCGGCGTCCGTCACTTCGAGGGAGTCGCCACCGACGACGCCCTTGAAGCGGACGTGCTTGCTCTTGCCCGCGTCGTCGAGGACAACGACGGGCGGGGGAGTGGTGGCCATGCTGGGTCTATGCGCGGACGGTCAGAGAGATGCGTGCTCTGCCCGTCGCAAGCGGTAGTCGCGGAGCTTCGAGCGGTAGTCCGAGACCTTCATCACGTCGCGGCAGAAGCTGGCGAGAGCCACGATGGCTGCGAGTATGATTAGCCACCTGGTGAGGTCGCCGTGCCATCCGACGACGAACCGGAAGAACAGCCCGCCAGCGAGCCAACAGAGCGCCGGTATGAGCGACCGACGCGACAAGCGAGGAGTTCGCGGAACGGCCACCTCCACGGCGGCTGCGGCCTCAGTCGGCGTGGGGAGACAGAAGTGGGTGTCCTTGCTGTCCTTGCTGTCCATGCGGGCCCTATGCGGGAGCCTCGAGGTGTGGTGCGCGGCGACTCTCCACCTCACTGCTAGAACGCTCGGCGCTGCGCGTCATCCTTGGTCTGCGGCAGGAGGCGGCTTCTCGGTGCAGCCTGCGGGGGAGTCAGATTGGGGCAGCGGTGACCACAAGGAAGCAGCCCAGGACACAACATGCCGTGCTGGGCTGCTTCATCAGCGCGTTGGGGGAGGGTCCCGGGTCTGACGTCGATCGCACCACCTAGATCTGCCCGCGTACGTCCCGCCAGCACTTCGCCTGCTCTTCGGCCATGCCGAAGTACACCTGGAGATCCTCATGAAGGTTTCGCCCGGACGCGGTTGCGAGGGGCCAGATGTCCTCACCGAGGTACGGCTCACGGGTCCACTTGGGCAGTCCCTCGTAGTTGGCGCGCAGGTGGGCGGTGAGCTTCCTGCAGGCGTCGCGCCATTCGTTGAGCGTGAGGTCGGTGTTCTCGACGATCTCCGAGGTGCCGAATCGCTCGCTCGGGTGCTTCGCGCAGAAGTCCATGGCGATGGTCCAACGCTGCGCGGGGAGTGAACGACCATCTGCGAGCTGTGCGAGCGCCGACGTGGGCCACGGCTCCGTTTCTTCGAGGGCTCCCTGCCAGACGATGTCTCCGATGACGTTCCCGCTGGAGATCTCCCCGGGCGCCGGCCAAGTCCGCTCACCTCGGTCCTTCTGGTTCTTCGACACCAGGTTCATCACTACTTCATGGACCTCTGTCGGCACGGGGACGAGCACCCACTCAGTCATCTTGTAACCCTTCACGTCCGTTCCACACTGCGCGGAAGTCGATGTGTCCACTTCGGCACAAATCGCGTAGTGGGGCAACGACAGTCTTGAAACAGTTGGCAACCGACAACGCTGGTCCGCGTGCGGCGACCGCATCAGCGTCAGGACGGAGTGCGCCGACCAGGGGAGGGTCAGCCGACAGCCGAGTTGACCCCTGGCGCTCCTGACGTTTTTTGTTGCCGAAGGTGAGTGCGGTTGTGAGGGTGATTTGAGACAGACGTGTCGCTTCCTGGGGTTGGAGAGCCGTTCGGCACAATGGCCGTTCTCCTGAACGGTGAGTTGCGCGGCGGAGTCATCGCCGCCTCCGATCCGGACAACCAAGAGATGTACGGGCATTGTCCGTCCTGCGCCTACAGCGGTCTCCCTTGAACGTGCGCTGGTGGTGCGATGATGCCTCTGTGAACAGTGCGAGCGGGTCACTCGGACCTCGGGTGGAAAAAGGGGCTGCAGTTTCAGGACCCGGCAACGACGGCCTCGAGCTCATGGCGACCGGGTCGCTGTCGGCCGGTCTCGACCCTGGCCAGCTCGCTCGCATCCGCATGCTGCAGCCGCAGGCCATCTCCGATGGCACCCGCGTGAAGTACAAGCGCGAGTGGCAACGGTTCGTCGCGTTCTGCGAGGAGACGGGCGCCGAGTTCCTACCCGCACACCCGGTGACGGTCGCTGCGTACTTCGAAGCGGCGGCCGCAGACGGCAAGGACGACAGCGGCACCCCGTACGCGTCGAACACCTTCAACGGGTGGCTCGCCGCCATCGACAAGATGCACCAGCTCGGGGGCCTCCCCAAGCCGTCGGACAGCGCCGAGGTCGAAGCGACAATGGCGGGCCTCCGTCGCACGGACGGCCGTGAACTTCGCAGGATGCCGGCGCTCTTGCTCGAGGAACTCCGTCACCTGGTGCGCGCGATCGACATTCGCAACTACCCACGGGCTGTCCACGGGGTCCGCGACTACGCGATCATCGTCATGGGCTTCGCCGGTGCCTTTCGACGCAGCGAGCTCGCCGCCCTCACCATCGGCGACGTAACGCTCCACGAAGACGACGGCCTGCGCCTGCGGATCCGGAAGTCGAAGACCGACCAGGAGCGCCGAGGCCGCACGAAGGCGCTCCCGTACGGCGGAACGCCGGCGACGTGCCCGGTTTGTGCGTTCATCCGCTGGATGCAACTGACCGAAGCCATCACATCCGCGCGACCACGAATTGCGGCGATGAAGCTCCTGGCGACGTTCGACGTCGACGTGCACGCCTGCGCGAAAGGGCTCGACGACCCACACGACCCCATCTACTGGGCCGACCCGTTGCCCTCCTGGCGGCGCCTGCCGAAGCGGATGCCGCTGTTCCGGCCGATCTCCACCGGCGGGAAAATCTTCCGCGACACCCCCATCAGCGGGCAGGTCGTTCAGGACGCCGTCGTCCGGCATGCCCTCGCCGCCGGCCTGGACGCGAAGCACTACGGCGGACACTCTTTGCGCGCTGGGTTCGTGACCTTCGCGCTGCACAAGGGCCTCGGCCTGCACCAGATCATGCGACAGTCATGGCACACGACCGAACGAACGCTCGAGGTGTACAGCCGCAAAGATGCTCCGCTTGACAACAACGCTGTCACCCAGATCGGCCTGCAAGAGTCGTCGCTTTCCGCTAGGGACTGCTGCAGGTTGGGTTGACTCGTTGGTTTAGGCCGCGAGTGCTGCCTGTGGGTTGATGATTGCTTCGTACTCGATGGGCGTCAACTTCCCGAGACCGCGCTGTCGGCGCTTTCGGTGGTAGG
>NZ_CACSJV010000072.1:0-12664 GCF_902706105.1 Curtobacterium sp. 18060
GGTCACGGGCGCGGGCCGAGTCTCGGGGTGGGCGGCAGTCCTCGGGGGCGCCGGCGCGAGGACTGTCGCTGCACCCGAGTCTCGGGGACGCGGCGTCGAGACTCGGATGGGGTTGGCAGGTGGTCAGGCGGGGGCGGGGGCCGTGGACTCCGCGGTGCGGAGCGTGCACGGCAGCAGGAAGTGCGGCAGGTCGTCGGACGTGCCGTCGAGCTGCTCGATGAGGGCGTCGGCGGCCCGGATCCCGAGCTCCTGACCCGGGGCGACCATCGTCGACAGCCGCGGGTAGTGCTGGTCGGCGTTGGCCTCGGACGACGCGATGCTGAGCACGGAGACGTCCTCGGGGACCCGCCGCCCGGCGGTGTAGAGGCCGACGAGGACGCCGGCGGACGAGTCGTCCTTCATCACGAGCAGCGCCGTGACGTCGGGGTCCGCCGCGAGCAGGTCGCTCGTGGCCTGCCGTCCACCGTCGCTGCCCGGCCCGGCGGTGACGACCGTCCCGGCCAGCCCGCGCTCGGCGATCGCGCGCCGGAAGGTCGCCTCGACGCGCAGGTGTGGCGCGTAGCCGGCCATCGGGGTGCCCTCGAGGTCCTCGAGCACGAGTCCGAACCGGCGGTGCCCGAGCGTCTCGAGGTGGTCGAGGCTGTCCTCGATGGTCGTCTCGAAGTCGATGTCGACGAAGGGCAGACCGCTGCTGTCGCGGGTCCGGCCGATCAGGGTGAACGGCACGCCGAGGTCGGTGAGGACGGCGACGCGGGGGTCGTCCATCCGCACCTCCATCAGGATGACGCCGTCCACGAGCCCACCCGACACGAGGTCGTCGAGGTCGTCTCCAGCGGGGTCCACCGGCCAGAGCACGAGGTGGTAGCCCCGCTCGGACGCCCGTTCCGCCGCACTCATGAAGAACTGCGAGGTCGTCGGGCTGAAGCGGTTGCCGGTGGTCGGGAACAGCAGCGCGATGATCCGGGTCCGCCGGCTCGCCAGGGCCCGGGCGACGACGTTGCCGCGGAACTTCAGCTCGCGCATCGCGGTCTTCACCCGCGCGGTCGTGCCGGGGGTCACGTACTTCGTCCCGTTCACCACGAAGGACACGGTGGCGATCGAGACCCCCGCCCGATCGGCGACCTGCTGCATCGTGGCCATGGCGCTGATCCTAGCGCGCACGAAGTCAGAAAAGCGCTTTACAGGTGAAGCGCTTATCTGTTAGCTTCTCGCCCCAGGAGCACAGCGACGATGACGTCAGCGGCCTCGTCGATGCGTGCCTGCCCCAGCACCCGTCAAGAGAAGAGCTCTGCAATGAAGCAAAGATTCCCCTCCATGTCCCGCCGGACGCGCGCCCTCGTCGGCGCTGTCGCCGTCGTCGCCACGATCCCCCTGGTCCTGTCCGGCTGCTCCGGCTCCGGATCGGCCTCGTCGGGCGGCAGCAAGGCCCTGACGATCGAGGACTACTACGACGCGAACTACAACCCGGTCTACAAGACCTGCGCGAAGGAGGTCGGCGCGACGGTCACGATCAACCACGTCGCCGGCGCCGGTCTGATCGCGAAGGTGCTGCAGCAGGCATCGTCGAAGACGCTGCCCGACGTCCTCATGCTCGACAACCCCGACGTCCAGCAGATCGCCTCCTCCGGTGCCCTGTCCGACCTGTCCGACTACGGTCTCGACGCCGACGGCGACGTCCCCGGCGTGAAGGCGGCGAGCACCTACAAGGGCAAGCTCTACGGCCTGCAGTCGAACACGAACTCCATCGCGCTCTACTACAACAAGAAGCTCCTGGCGGACGCCGGCGTCCAGCCGCCCAAGACGTGGGACGAGCTCAAGGCCGCGGCGAAGAAGCTCACCAAGGGCTCGACCTACGGCTTCGCGATGAGCAACATCAACACGTACGAGGGCACCTGGCAGTTCCTGCCGTTCTTCTGGTCGAACGGCGGTGACGAGAAGGACATCGCCACCGCGGACGCCACCCAGGCGCTGCAGCTCGTCGAGGACCTGCAGGACGACGGCTCGATGTCGAAGAGCTCGATCAACTGGGCCCAGGCGGACGTCAACAACCAGTTCCTGGCCGGCAAGGCCGCGATGATGATCAACGGTCCCTGGCAGCTGCCGGCGCTCAACGAGAAGAAGAGCCTCGAGTTCGACAGCGTCCCGATCCCGACGCGCACCGGCGAGGCCACGGTCGCACCGCTCGGCGGCGAGGCGTTCACCGTCCCGCAGACCGGCGACAAGGACAAGATGCAGCTCGCCGGCAAGTTCGTCGGCTGCCTCCACTCGCAGAAGATGCAGAAGACCCTGTCCGAGGTCAGCGGCAACGTGCCGACCAACCTCGAGGCCGGCGCCGCCTGGGCGAAGGACCACCCGCAGGTCGCGTCCTTCGTCACCACGGTGCAGACCGCTCGCGCGCGCACCGGTGAGCTCGGACCCGACTGGCCCAAGGCCGCCACGAAGATCTACACCGCCGTCCAGCTCGCCCTCACCGGCAAGGCCAGCCCCGAGGCAGCGCTCAAGCAGGCGCAGTCGCAAGAGCAGTAGTCCACGGGGAGCCGGCCGACCGGTCGGCTCCCTCCGGCGTGCAGGAAAGGACCCCGGCGTGAGCGCCTCGACACAGACACGACCACGGACGATCCCGCCCGTGACGACACCCCGACCCGGGCAACGACGAGCCCGGTTCCGATCCGGCGTGACCCGATGGCTCTTCGTGGTGCCAGCGGCGGTCTTCGTGGCCGTCTTCTTCGGCTACCCCGTGGTGAAGAACATCATCATGTCCTTCCAGGACTACACGACGGCGACCTTCTTCACCGGCGAGGCACCCTGGGTGGGGCTCGGCAACTACATCTCGGTGTTCCAGAGCTCGGTCTTCACGACGAGCCTCGTGAACACCGCCCTGTTCACGGCCGGCTCGATCATCCTGCAGTTCGTCATCGGGCTGAGCCTCGCGCTGTTCTTCCGTCGGCACTTCCCGCTGTCGGGCTTCCTGCGGGGGCTCCTGCTCCTGCCGTGGCTCCTGCCGCTCATCGCCTCGAGCGCGGTGTGGAAGTGGCTGCTCGACCAGGACAGCGGGGCGCTCAACCAGCTCCTCGGCCTGGTGGGCATCGCCCCGGTCCCGTGGCTGGTCAGCCCGAGCCTCGCGCTCATCGCCGTCATCGGCGTCAACGTGTGGCTCGGCATCCCGTTCAACACGACGATCCTGTACAGCGGTCTGCAGTCCGTCCCGCCGGAGCTCTACGAGGCCGGGTCGCTCGACGGCGCCACCGGGTTCAAGGCGTTCTGGTACATCACGTGGCCGAGCATCCGGTCGGTGGTCAGCGTCGTGGTCGTGCTCGGGGTCGTCTACACGTTGAAGGTCGTGGACATCATCCTCGGCCTGACCGGCGGCGGGCCGGCGAACTCGACGCAGACCCTCGCCACGAACGCGTACCACCAGTCGTTCATCAACTTCCAGTTCGGCATCGGAGCCGCGGTGAGCAACGTGCTCATCGTCGTCTCGTTCGTCTTCGCGATGGTCTACATCGCGATCTCCCGGAAGGCGGTCGACGAATGAGCGTCGGACTCGCGAACCAGACCGTCACCGCCACCCGCGCGATCACGACGAAGCGGACCACCCGGGCACCCCGCCCGCGCGGTTCCGCCAAGGGCATCCCGTTCACGATCCTCGGGTGCGTGTTCCTCGCGATCATGGTGTTCCCCGTCTACTGGATGGTGAACACCAGCCTGCAGGCGACGTCCGGGGCTGCCACGGCGACGTGGTTCCCGTTCTCCCCCACCTTCGCCGGGTACGAGGCCGCGTTCGCCCAGCAGGGGCAGAACTTCCTGTCGAGCATGATCATCGGCCTCGGAACCGTCCTGCTGACGCTGGCCATCGCGACGCCGGCCGCCTACGGGCTGGCCCGGTTCCGGATGCGCGGCGGCCGGGTGTTCCTGCTCGTGCTGCTGATCACCCAGATGATCCCGGCGATCGTCATCGCGAACGCGCTGTACACGCTGTTCAACAACATCGGGCTGCTCAACAGCTACGTCGGGCTGATCCTGGCCGACAGCGCGGTCCAGGTGCCGTTCGCCATCCTGCTCATGCGGGCGTTCATGGAGTCGATCCCGCCGAGCCTGGTCGAGGCCGCACTGGTCGACGGCGCCAGCGACTTCCGGGCGTTCGTGTCGATCGTCGTGCCGATCAGCCGGAACGCCATCGTCACCGCGGCGCTCTTCACGTTCCTCGGCGCGTGGGGTGACTTCCTCATCGCCCTGACCCTGACGTCGACGACCGCAGTGCGACCGATCACGCTCGGCATCTACAACTACATCGGCTCGAACGTCACCGACTGGGGACCCGTCATGGCGACCTCGGTGCTGGCGTCCCTGCCCGCTGCCGTCCTGCTGATCTTCGCGCAGAAGTACATCTCCGCTGGTGCCCTCGGCGGTGCCGTCAAGTGACGGCTCCGGACCGACACCACCACGTACCCCAGCCAGAAAGGCACACCATGACCACCACCCCGCTGCGCATCACCGTCTGGGGCGAGAACGTCCACGAGCAGGTCGAGCAGCACGTCGCCGAGCGGTACCCCGACGGCATGCACGGCGCGATCGCCGACGGCATCCGCGAGAACCTGCCCGATGCAGTCGTCCGGACCGCCACCATGCAGGAACCCGAGCACGGCCTGACCGACGAGGTCCTGGCCGCGACGGACGTCCTGACCTGGTGGGGGCACGCCGCGCACCAGGACGTCGACGACGCCGTGGTCGACCGGGTGCACAAGCACGTCCTGTCCGGCATGGGGCTGGTCGTCCTGCACTCCGGCCACTGGTCGAAGATCTTCGGCAAGCTGATGGGCACCACGTGCACTCTTCGCTGGCGGAGCGAGCACGACCAAGAACTCGTCTGGACCGTCAACCCGCAGCACCCGATCACCCGCGGCGTCCCGAACCCGATCGTCATCCCCGAGCAGGAGATGTACGGCGAGTACTTCGACGTACCGACCCCCGACGAGCTCGTGTTCATCTCGGGCTTCACCGGCGGCGAGGTGTTCCGGAGCGGCATGACGTACCGCCGCGGCCTGGGGAAGATCTTCTACTTCTCGCCCGGCGACCAGGACTTCCCCGTGTACCACCACAAGGACGTGCGCCGCGTGATCGCGAACGCCACCGAGTGGGCGCGGCCGGAGCGCGAGCGCGAGATCCCGACGCTCCGCCGCTACGACCTGGGCGAGTACTTCGAGGGCCAGCACTACCGCGGCCCGTTCGACGACGCGCCCGTCGACGACGCTCCGGTCGACGACGCCCCCGTCGACGACCACGCCGGGGCGCAGGCGTGACCGCGCTCCGCGTCCTGCAGGTCGGCGCCGGGGGCATGGGTCGGGCCTGGCTCGGCACCGTCGCCGCCGACCCCGACGTCGAGCTGGTCGGCATCGTCGACCTCGACCTCGACGCCGCCCGGGCCGGTGCCGAACACGCCGGCGACCCGAGCATCCCCGTCGGCACCGACCTGACCGTGCTCGCCGCCGAGACCGGTGCACAGGCGGTGCTCGACATCACCGTCCCGGTCGCGCACCACCCCGTCACGCTGCAGGCGCTGCACGCCGGACTCCCCGTGCTCGGCGAGAAACCCGCAGCGCAGACGGTCGCCGAGGCACTGTCGCTCGCCGCGGCCGCCGAGGCCACCGGCAAGCTGTTCATGGTGTCGCAGTCGCGGCGCTACAACGACCAGCTCGTCGCGTTCCGCCAGCACGTGCGCGGCCTGGGCGCGATCGGCGGCCTGGGCACCCGGTTCGCCAAGGCCCCGCACTTCGGCGGCTTCCGCGAGCAGATGGACGACGTCCTGCTGCTCGACATGGCGATCCACGCGTTCGACTCCGCCCGCTACGTGCTCGAACGGGACCCGGTGTCGGTGTACTGCGAGTCGTGGAACCCGTCGTGGTCCTGGTACCGCGGCGACGCGGCGGCGGCAGCGGTCTTCGCCTTCGAGGACGACATCCGGTACGTGTACGACGGCTCGTGGTGCGCGCCGGGGGCCGAGACCTCGTGGAACGGCGACTGGCGGGCCTCGGGTGCGGCCGGCACCGCACTGTGGGACGGCGACCACGACCCGTCCAGCGACCTCGACGGCACCGCGGGCACGCCGTCACCCGCCGCCAGCGCGGGGCACGAGATCGCCGGGGCGTTGACGTCGTTCGTGCACGCCGTGCGTTCCGGCGAGACCCCGGACGGTGAGGTGCACGGCAACGTCATGAGCCTCGCCATGGTCGAGGCAGCGATCGCGTCGACCCGCACCGGGCAGCGCATCGTCATCGACGAGGTGCTCGAGCGCGCACACGTCGAGGCACTCGCCGCCGAGCGGCACGACGCGGTCCGCGACCGCCTGGCCGCCTGGGGCCCCGTGCGCGAGGCCCTGAGCGCCCCCGTCCCCACGCCGTAGCGCGCACGGCACGCCCGGCACGCCCGGCACGCCCGCGCGTGTTCCCCCGAGGTTCCGAGATCTCGGCATGTCGGCGGCCGTCAGGCTCACGATCGGAACCTCGGCGGACGTGAGCGGCGCGTCGCGGGACCGCGACCGCTCCTGTCGGGCGCGGAACGTGCGGTGGACGCGACCGAGGACGGACGGGAGGCCCGTGGCGACGCCGCCACGGGCCTCCCGTCCGTCCCGCGGTCGCGTCAGCGCGGGATGACCGAGAACAGGAACTTCTTGCGGACCATGTACCAGGCCAGCAGGATCAACGCCGAGTGCACCACGAAGCCGATCCAGAAGTCGCCCCACGGCACGCCGGGGATCGACGCGATCGCCAGCGCGAAGAACACCTGCCACACGAAGACGTAGAGGCTCGCCTGCCCGATCGGGATCCAGAGCCAGCCGATCGCCTTCGAGATCGGCTTCCAGAACACCGTCAGGATCGCGTACGACACGATCGCGAAGAACGCGATGTCGACCAGTCGGCCCCACTGCAGGTCCACCCGCTGGTACGCCGTGTTGTACAGGTCCTCGTACATCGACGCCGGGAACGGGACCGGTGTGAACCCGGCGTGGTTCGCCGCCCAGACGTACACCAGGAACGCCGCGTAGCCGCCGACACCGATGCCGACCAGGACCTTGCCGAGCCGCCCGGTGAGCGCGCCGATGATCTGCCGTCGGTAGTACCCGAGCACGAGTCCGTGGGTGAACACGACCTGCCAGGTGAGCAGCGGGAAGACCGCCTCGAACTGCGAGTTCAGCGGGCGGCCTGGAACACGTACAGGGCCCAGCTCACGACGAGCACCACCCACCAGAAGCCGCGGCGGATCAGCCAGAGCAGCGGCGGGATGAACAGGCTCAGCACCACGAACAGGCCCATGATGTTGAACGGCCACGGGCCCATCTCGAGCAGCAGGAACTGTCGGATGGCGTACCACGGCGGCGGGTAGCCGAGCAGCTGCATCGCGTTCGGGTACAGGTCGTACACCCGGCCCTCGGCACCGACGCCCCCGGTTCCGGTCCCCCGGTCGGTGAACGTCGTGATCGCGTCGGTGTTCAGGAACGGGACGAATCTCAGCGCGAAGACGACAGCGATCACCACGAGCGTGACGAGGTACTGCTTGCGGGCACGCTTCCACGCCCCGATCGCGGCCGCCCACTCGCCGAACTTCTTGATGGCGAACGGGTAGGTCATGCCGAGGACCATGCCGGACAGGAACACGAACATCTCGGCACCGGTGATCGCACCGACCGCGTGCAGCGTGAGGTACGAGTACGGTCCGCCGATCTCGATGTGGGTGATCACCACCGCCAGGATGATGAACCCGCGGAACAGGTCGAGCCGCAGGTCGCGCCCGGGTTTCCCGTCGTCGGGGTAGCGCCAGCTCGGCAGCAACCGCCCGAACAGCCCGCTCAGCAGGAACACCACCGCCAGGCCCACGGCGACCCAGACGATCCACGCCATCTGGTCGCCGCCGGTGTCGTACTGCTGGTCGGTCGCGGCGTTGCGCTGCTGCGTGGTGATGCGGTCGGTGACGGGCCCGAAGGCGAAGTGGTCGCCGCGCTCGAGGTCGGTGCGGAACGAACCGGCGATCCCCGGCACCGCGGTGTCGCGGTGTCGGCGACACGGTTGCCGGCCTCGGGCTCGCGGCGGTTCGTCTCGAGGAAGGTCACGCCCCGGATCAACGGGCGGTCCTGGACCGAGGTGATCACCTGCCGCCACCAGCCCTGCTTGACCGGGAGCTCCGCATCGCCCCGGCGGGTGTGGTCGTACAGCGCACCGGTGTCGAGCAGCATCGACCGGTCGCCGTCGACGGCGAAGCGGTCGTAGAAGCTGTCCGCCTGCTGCTGCTCGTAGCCCCACGTCTCGTCGAACCGGGACTCGACCTCGCCGCGCTCCGGCACGTCGTTGCGGGTGAGGGGGACGTCACGACCGGCGGCTTCGGTCGACTTGCCCTTGCCGAAGGAGTACATCGACAAGCCGACCCAGTCCACCGAGGCGTCGCCTGGCCAGTACGGCTCGTAGGGGTCGTCGGCCGCGGTCAGCTCGCCGTCGCCGTCGGTGTCGAGCTTCGCGACGTCGGTCGCGGAGAGGTCCGCCAGACGTCCCGCGGACTCACCGAACGGGTACCCGGCGCCGTACGACGGCGACCACACCATGCGCGCGTCGGAGTCGCCGCCGTGCACCGCGGTCGCGAGCGTCCGGAACGTCTGCACGAACTGGGTCGGCTGCTGCCCCCAGCGCACCCACGTGCCGTTCATCTGCGGCGCGAACCGCACGAGCACCTGGGTGTCGTACTGGTCGTGGACCTCCTGGATCACCGTGTTCACCGCGCGGGCGTCGGCGACGTCGAGCGAGCGGAGCGACTGCCCCGGCTCGAGGCTGACGACGAGGACCGCACCCTGTGTCGCCGCGGCACGCGTCGCGCGGAGGAGCTCCCGCCGGGCCGAGCGGTCGAGCGGGTAGTCGATCTCCACCCCGTACATGGACGGCGTCGCACCGAGTCGTCCCTCGTACCCCGCCGGGGAGTCGTCGCCCCAGTCGAGGTCCGGCCGAACCAGGTCGTCCCGCTCGCCGGCTCCGTCGCCGCGGCCGTGTGCACCGTCACCGCGGACGCCGGCAGTGCACCGCCGAGCAGGAGTGTCGCGATCGTGACGAGGACGGCGACCACGCGGGCCGCCAGCAGCCTCAGCGGTCGCACACCAGCGTCCAGACGTTGTGCCCGTGCTCGTGCCGGTGCTCCAGGCGGTCGAGGGCGGCGATCGCGAGCGCCAGACCGCGTCCGCTCTCCTGCTCGACGTCGGCCATCGTGACGGCGCTCAGGTCGATGTCCACGGGCAGACCGTTGTCGGTGAGCTCCGCGGTGAGCGCTCGGTCGGTCGACTCGAGCCGCACGGTGTAGCGCCGACCGGTCTCCTGGTCGGAACGGATCGTGTGCTCCACGATGTTCGCCGCGACCTCGGCCAGCGCGGTCTCCAGCGCGAAGCGGAGCCGGGCGTCGTCGATGCCGAGGCCGTCCCACCAGACGCCGAAGCGGTCCTGGACCTCGTCGAGCGACGCGGGCGTCGCGGCGACGTCGAAGGTGGTCTCGGCGTTCACAGTGGTCCTCCGGCGGTGCTCGACTCGTGCTCTGACTGGACTCCCGTGCCCGGGCCGCGGTAGAGCACGGCCCGGATCACGATGCTGAAGATGAACAGGTCGAAGACGACCCACGCGGTGTTGACGAGCGGCGCGATGCCCGACGCCTGCCCGGTCAGGTAGCGGATGCCGATCAGGATCAGTGCCGCGACCAGCGCCCCCATCGCGATGAGCTGCGGCTTGACGAGGTCCCACCGGGGCTTCTGCTCGGTCTCGTCGCGCACTTTCGGCGTGACCCGGAACCCGAGCGGCTTGCCGCGGAACACGTTCTCGAACGCACTCGTCACCGCCTCGATCCACACCGGGAACAGCGCGAGCGAGTACTGCTGCCCGCGCCACGTGGGTCTGCCGGCGGCCACCACCCAGAACAGCAGCTGGTTGAGCACGAGGAACGGGATCAGCCGGGCGAAGAAGTCGACGCTGTAGGCCTGCACCGGGACGACGCCGAACGACAGGCAGAGCACCGGGGCCGCGATGTAGACGATCGCGGCGAACCCGGACAGGTAGCTCCACATCGTCGAGAAGTACATCAGGCGCTGGCCCCAGGACAGGCCCTTCTGCACCAGCGGGTTCTCGCGGAAGAACACCTGCATGGTGCCCTGCGCCCAGCGGAGCCGCTGCACGAGCATGGTCGGCAGGTCCTCCGGCGCCAGGCCCTCGCCAGGATCTCGTCGTGGTACGCCGACTTCCAGCCGAGCCCGTGCAGCCGCATGGCGGTCGCCATGTCCTCGGTCACCGAGATCGTCGCCAGCGGCATGATCGGCTGCGCCTCGTCGTCGCGGTTGACGTCGAGTGCCCGTGCGAGGACCGCGATCGTCGGGCCGTGCCGGTGGTCAGCCGGCGGCGGTCCTGGCGGCTGACCTCGAGCGCCGTCACCCGGTCACTCCGTCTGCGGGGTCGCCGGCCGAGCTGCGTCGCAAGGGTGCCTCCTGATCCGCGCGGACCCCGGCCGCAGCGCACGCCCGGGTGTGGTGCCGTCCGGCCGCTGCCCAGGGGACACCGTGCCGGCCGTCCGCTCCGGTCGTCGGGCACGACCTCGGCGTAGGGACCTGTCTACCGCAGTGACCGGCACTCTGTCAGGCCCGGAGTGCGAGTCGTGGACAACGTCCTGGGCCGACCCGCACGACCGGGTCAGAACGCGGCGGCGAACCCGAGGTCGTCGGCGAGCCGCGCGATCACCTGGTCGAAGTAGGCGGCGCCGTCGGACACCGAGCCGACGAAGTGACCGAAGAGCTCGAACGAGATCGTCCCGAACACCGTCGACCAGGCCATCAGGGTGCGGACCAGGACCTCGTCGGGCAGTGCGATGCCGAACGACCGCAGGGTGGCCACAGCGTCCGCGACGGCGGGACCGGCCACCCCGGGAGCCGCCGTGGGCGCGGTGGGTGATCCGGGCCTCCCGTCCGATCCCGGAGACGACGTGACGGGACCCTCGGACGCGACCGCATCGGCAACCACCCGCACCAGCGCGAGCGTCGTCCGCGCGGCGGGCACGACCGTCTCGCGCGGTGCGGCGTAGCCCGGCACGGGCGACCCGAACAGCAGCGCGAAGTCGCCCGGGTGCGCGACGGACCACGATCGGATCGCGCGGCACGCGGCGACCCAGCGCGCACCCGGTTCCGTGCCGGCCGCGGCGTCAGCAGCCTCGACCGCTGCGCCGAGTTCGTCGTAGTCGACGATGAGCAGTGCCGTCAGCAGGTCGTCGCGGCTCGGGAAGTACCGGTACACCGCGGACGACACCATGCCGACGTCGCGGGCAACAGCTCGGAGGCTGAGCGCTGCGGGTCCCTCGTCGGTGAGGCGGGTGCGCGCAGCGGCCAGGATGTCCGCCCGGATCGTCTGCCGGGCGAGCTCGCGTGCTGTCGGTGCCATCTGGTCACCATGCCACACGAGAGCACTGCACGTAAATGAGAGCAGTGCTCTTGCTCTTTCGTCTCCGAGCGCGCATCCTGGTTGCGAGAGCACCGCTCTCGCAACCAGGACGGAAGCAGGGACCATGTCGCACCACCACCTCGTCATCGGCGCCGGCCCGGTGGGCCGCCACGTCGCCGCGCTGCTCGCCGAACGCGGTGAGCACGTCACCGTCGCCACCCGGTCGGGTCGCGACACCGGCCTGTCGGGGGTCGGACACCTCGCGCTCGACGCCTCCGACGCCGAGGCACTCACCCGGGCAGCCGAGGGCGCCGCCGTGCTGTACAACTGCGCGAACCCCGGCGACTACACCCAGTGGGAGCGCACCTGGCCACCACTCGCGGCCTCGATGCTCACCGCTGCCGAGCGGACCGGAGCCGTCTACGCCATCACCGGGAACCTGTACCCGTACGGCCCGGTCCACGGCCCGATGCGCGCCGACACACCGGACGCCGCGACCGACCACAAGGGGATCCTCCGCGCACGGCTGTGGGCCGATGCCCTGGCCGCGCACCGTGCCGGACGCATCCGCACGGTCGAGGTCCGGGCTTCGGACTACGTCGGGCCGGGCATCGGGGCGAACGGGCACGTCACGCGGGTGCTGCCGGCCGCACTGCAGGGGAAGGCCGTGACGATGATCGGCAGGACCGACCTGCCGCACACCTTCACCGACGTGCTCGACGTCGCCAGGACCCTGGTGGCGGCGGCCTCGGACGAGGGCGCGCACGGCCGCACGTGGATGGTGCCGAGCAACGCTCCTCGTACCCAGCGGCAGGCGCTGACCGAGGTGCTGGCCGCGGCGGGCAAGGCACCCGTGGCCGTCCACCGGATGCCCGCGGTGGCGATCCGTGCGCTCGGGGTCGTGTCGCCGATGATGCGGGAGCTCGCCGAGATGAGCTACCAGTGGACTGCGCCGTACGTGGTCGACGATGCCGAGAGTCGCGCGGTGTTCGGCATCGAGCCGACCCCGTGGGACGAGGTGTGTCGCCGGACCGTGGTGGGGGTGGTGTGAGGCGGGCTGAAGGCGGCGGTGCGGCGGCGGGGGCCTGCGGCGGGCTGCGGCGCCGCCGAGGTTCCACAACATGCCGCCGGTGTGCCGCCGAGGCTGTCTCTTATATACATCTCCGAGCCCACGAGACGTAGAGGAATCTCGTATGCCGTCTTCTGCTTGAAAAAAAAAAAAT
>NZ_CACSJV010000073.1:0-12528 GCF_902706105.1 Curtobacterium sp. 18060
CGCACGAACGGCCCGCCCCGGCAGAACCAGGACGGGCCGTTCGGACGAGCTGACGCGTCAGTGTGCGGCGGCGGGGATGCTCCCAGTCGTCGTGGACGCGGCGTGTGCGAGTCGGTCGAGCCGCACCGACTGCCGGTTGATGAGCAGGCCACCCGCAAGGGCGACGAGCACGAGCACACCGGCCGAGATGCCGAACGCCACGTGGTAGCCGTCGAGCGTGGCCTGCGCCTGCTGCAGCTTCGTGGGCGCCGCCGACAGCCCGGTCAGGCTGTTCTTCACGACGTCGGCGAAGATCGTCGACAGCAGCGCCGTGCCGATCGAGCCACCGATCTGCTGCATGGTGTTGACCGTCGCCGAGGCCACACCGGCGTCGGCTCGGGCCACGCCTGTGGTCGCGGTGTTCATCGCGGACGAGAAGATCGTGCCCATGCCGAGCCCGATGACGATCAGCGCCGGCAGGACGGTGCCCGCGTAGGAGCTGTCCAGGTCGGTGCGCAGCAGCAGGAGCAGGCCGATCGCGGCGACGAGGCCACCGGCGAAGATCAGGATCTTCGGGCCGATGCGGGGCAGCAGTCGCCCACCGATCTGCGTCGCCGAGATCATGATCGACAGCGGCATCGGCAGGAAGGCCAGACCGGTCTGCAGCGAGCTGAACCCGAGGGTCTGCTCGAGGTAGTAGGTCAGGAACAGGAAGATGCCGAACATGCCGATCGCCACCAGGCCGATCGCGATGAACGACCCGCCGCGGTCACGGTCGAGCACGACCCGCAGGGGCAGCAGCGGGTGCGCCACACGGGTCTCGATGAACACGAACGCGGCGATCAGGACGACGCCACCGGCGAGCATCGCGATGGTGACGGGGGAGTCCCAGCCGTTGGTCTCGGCGTTCGAGAACCCGTAGACGACACCGACCAGACCGGCGGTGATGGTGATGACGCCGGCGACGTCGATGCGCGGGCGATCGACCTTCGGCGGCTTCTCCATGAACACGAGCGCGCCGATCACGCCGAGCACGGCGAAGACGACGTTGACGTAGAGGCACCAGCGCCACGACGCGTACTCGGTGAGCACGCCGCCCAGGAGCAGGCCGATGGCCGCACCGGAACCGGCGATCGAGCCGAAGATGCCGAACGCACGACCGCGCTCCTTCGGGTCGCGGAACGTGGTGGTCAGCATGCCGAGCGCGGACGGCGCGAGCAGGGCGCCGAAGACACCCTGCAGGGCGCGGGCCGCGACGAGCAGGCCGAACGAGTCGGCGAGGCCGCCGAGCACCGACGCGACCGCGAAGCCGACCAGGCCGATGATGAAGGTGTTCTTGCGGCCGAACAGGTCGCCGAGGCGCCCGCCGAGCAGCAGGAGTGAACCGAACGCCAGCGAGTACGCGGTGACGATCCACTGGCGCTGGTCGGTGCCGAACCCCAGGTCGGCCTGGGCCGAGGGGAGTGCGATGTTCACGATCGTGGCGTCGAGCACGACCATCAGCTGGGCGAGGGCGATGACCGCCAGGGCGATCCAGCGGTGGTTGCTCTTGGCGGGGGTGGTGCCAGAAGTCGTGGGTGCTGCCCCGGTGGGGGTCGGCACGGTGTGTTCTGCCGTCACGGCAGCCTCCTTCGAGAAGGTTGGAGGGGGAGCACGAAGCGCGCACCGTCGGGCGTTTCGAAGAGGAGAGGTGTCAAACGGATGCACCGCATCCGTTTGTCGACAGTGTAGACCGAAACGGAAGGTCCGCATCCACTTATTCCCAGAAAGTTCAACTAGGTTCGGCATCGTGAGCACCACCGAGTCCGCGCCCGACCTCGAGCGCCCGCTGCGCGCCGATGCGGCACGCAACCGCGAGCTGATCCTGCAGACCGCTCGCAAGTGCTTCGCGGAGCGCGGGCTGTCGGTCACCCTGAACGACATCGCGCACGAAGCGGGGGTCGGTGTCGGCACCGTGTACCGGCGCTTCGCCGACAAGGACTCCCTGATCGAGGCGCTGCTCGCCACCAAGTTCGAGGCGATGAACGACGCAGCAGCCCGCGCCGCCGACGTCGTCGACCCGCGCGAGGCCCTGCGGGTCTACCTGACCGGCGTGTTCGAGTTCCGCGCCCGCGACCGTGCGCTCGCCGACGCCATCGTGCGTGCCGGCAAGGCGCGTCCGTCGATCGTGCAGGAGCGTGACCGGCTCGAGCGCCAGGTCTCCGCGATCATCGGTCGGGCCGAGACCGCCGGGGTGGTCCGCGCCGGCTTCGACTACCGCGACCTCCCGATGCTCACCGCCATGGTGGGCGCCGTCGCGGACGCCACCCGCGAGCACGACCCGAACGCATGGCGCCGGTACGCCGAACTCCTCATCGAGGGCGTCCTGCCGCAGACCCGGACCGCGCCGAGCATGGTCGGCGACCCGCTCGACCGCGAATCGATCGAGCGCGCGCTGCACGCGCAGTCCTGACGCGTCCCCGCGGACCGCGCGCGGCTCCGGTGCCAGCCGACCCCAGACGGGAGGCCCGTGGCGGAGTCGACCCGTGCCTCCCGTCCGGCGGTCTGGTCGCGACCAACGCGCCGGGCCGGTCGCGACCAGTGCGCCGGGCCGGTCGCGACCAGCGCGCCGGGCCGACACCCGACGCGCGCTACAGCCAGCTCGGCAGCCAGTAGTGCGACCGGATGAAGTCCCACGGCACCTGGATCGCGGTCCACATCGGGTACCAGTACGCCGACGCGAGCACCACCACGACCAGGTACACGCCGACCCACACGATCGCCCGGGTCCGTCGGGGCCGTGGATCGGTCCGTGACCCGAGCACCAACCCGATCGCCGCCGCCAGTGCCATCACCATGAAGGGCTCGAAGGCGATCGTGTAGAACTGGAAGACCGTCCGGTTGACGTACATCAGCCACGGCAGGTAGCCCGCGGCGACGCCGAGCAGGACGAAGCCGTACTGCCACTGTCGGCGCAGGATCCAGAGCACGAGCAGCGCCACGGTCGCGATGACCGCCGCGTACCAGATGAACGGGTTCGCGACGCCGGTGATCGCCTCGCCGCAGCGGCTCGCCGAGCAGCCGTCCTGGCCGGCATCGGTACCGACGTAGAACATCGACGTGGGCCGCTGCATCACGAGCCAGAGCAGCGGGTTCGCCTGGTACGAGTGCGGCGTGTGCAGCCCGATGTTGAAGTTGTAGATCTCCGACTGGTAGTGCCACCAGTTCTGCAGACTGTCCGGCACCCAGCGGAGCAATCCGGTCCAGCGCTCTCCTCCGGAGGCCAGCCAGTTCCGGTCCCAGCCGTCCTTCGACACGAACCAGCCGGTCCACGACGCGACGTAGGTGACGGCGGCGATCGGCACGGTGAGCAGGAACGACACAGGGGCCTGCTGCAGCAGCGCGCTCGACGACCAGAACTCGACCCCGGCACGGCGGCGCATCATCATGTCGCTCAGCACGGAGTACACGGCGAAGAACGCCAGGAAGTACATCCCCGACCACTTCGTCGCGGTGGCCAACCCCATCGTCAGCCCCATCGCGAACAGCCACGGACGCCACCAGAGCACGGGCCCCCACAGGGTGTCGCGGCCGGCGGCGACGCGCTCGGCGACCCAGTCGTCGAGCCGCCGCTGACTCCGGCGCCGGTCGAGCAGGAGCGCCCCGAACCCGAGCACGACGAAGAACGTCAGGATCCCGTCGAGCAGCGTGACGCGGGACATCACGATGGCCTGGCCGTCGATCGCGAGCAGGCCGCCGGCGAGCGTGCCGACCAGGGTGGAGCGGAACAGCGACCGGGCGATCACCGCGGTGAGGAACACCGTCGCGATGCCGAGCACGGCGACGGCGAACCGCCAGCCGAACGAGTTGTCCGCCCCGAACAGGAGCATGCCGAGCCCGATCAGGTACTTGCCGAGCGGCGGGTGCGCGATGAACTCCGCGGCGCTGGTGAAGACGTCCGTCTCACCACTCGAGAACCGGTCGTCGGTCGTCGGGGCGGAGTCGCTGCTCGGGTTCGCCGGCCAGGTGCCCTCGTAGCCGAGGTGGACGATCGACCAGCCGTCCTTGACGTAGTAGGTCTCGTCGAAGACCAGGGAGTGCGGGTTCCCCAGGTTCGCCAGGCGCAGCACGGCGGCGAGCAGCGTCACCGCGATCGGTCCGGCCCAGCGCCACACCGCGACGCGCTGGGCGGTGGAGAGCACCCGCCCCCACCAGTCGTCGAGGCGCGAGCCGACCGGCCCGTCGGACACGGCCGTGCGGTCGTCGGTCAGCTCGCTGGTCATCGCTGAGCATCCTACGGATCGACCGCATGTCCGCGCTGCGTCGGTGCTGCGACGACAATGGGTGGCGTGATCGTCCTCGCAGCAACCCCCATCGGCAACCTCGGGGACGCCTCGCGCCGTCTCGTCGAGACCCTCTCCAACGCCACGGTGGTCGCGGCGGAGGACACCAGGACCGCCATCCACCTCATGCGCGCCCTCGGCATCGAGAACCGTCCGCGGCTCATCGCCCTGCACGAGCACAACGAACGGGCGAAGGCGTCCGAGGTCGTCGAGCTCGCCCGTGACGAGGACGTCGTGGTCCTCACCGACGCCGGTATGCCCGCGATCAGCGACCCCGGCTTCCCGCTCGTCGAGGCAGCGGCCGCCGCGGGCGTCACGGTCACGGCGCTGCCCGGCCCGTCGGCGGTGCTCATGGCGCTCGCCGTCTCCGGACTGCCGACGGACCGCTTCACGTTCGAGGGGTTCCCGACGCGCAAGGGCGGGGAGCGTCGCCGTGCGTTCCAGGCGCTCGCGGGGGAGCAGCGCACGATGGTCTTCTTCGAGTCGCCGCACCGGTTGGCCGAGACGCTCGCCGACATGGCCGTCGGGTTCGGGGGCGACCGTCGTGCCGCGGTCTGCCGCGAGCTCACGAAGCTCTACGAAGAGGTCAGGCGCGGTCCGCTCGACGAGCTCGTCACGTGGGCATCAGCGGGGGTCCGGGGCGAGATCTGCATCGTCGTCGCCGGTGCCGCCGAGGCCACCGAGGAGGCAACGCTCGACGACGGGGTCCGCCTCGTGCTCGAGCGGGTGGCCGCCGGCATGCGCATGAAGGAGGCCGCAGCGGCGGTCGCGGACGCGACCGGGCTGTCGAAGCGGGACCTGTACGAAGGGGCGCTCGCGGCGCGCTGAGCGGGGCTCGTCACGTTCGCGTCGGCCGGACGGGAGGCGCGGGGCGGGCCCGCCACGGGCCTCCCGGATCCGGTTTTCCACAGTCCACCGCCGCGCGCGTCATCCGGGTTCCGCGCGCCCGTAGGATGGTCCGCATGTCCGCCGGGTCCTCGTTCAGCATCACCACGCCGATCTTCTACGTGAACGACGTGCCCCACATCGGGCACGCCTACACCGAGGTCGCCGCGGACGTCCTCGCGCGCTGGCACCGGCAGCGGGGTGACGACACCTGGCTGCTCACCGGCACCGACGAGCACGGGCAGAAGATCCTGCGCACCGCCTCGGCGAACGAGGTCACGCCCCAGGAATGGGCCGACCGACTCGTGACCGAGGCGTGGAAGCCACTGCTCGACACCGTCGACGTGGCCAACGACGACTTCATCCGCACCACCGACGAGCGCCACGAGCGCGGTGTGACGGCGTTCCTGCAGAAGCTCTACGACGACGGCTTCATCTACGCCGGCGAGTTCGAGGGCTTCTACTGCGTGGGCTGCGAGGAGTACAAGCAGCCGAGCGACCTGGTCCCCGGCACCGGTGCGTACGAGGGGCAGCAGGTCTGTGCCATCCACTCGATCCCGGTCGAGGTACTGTCCGAGCGCAACTACTTCTTCCGCATGTCGGACTTCGAGCAGCGCCTGCTCGACCTGTACGAGTCGAACCCGCTGTTCATCCAGCCGGAGAGCGTCCGCAACGAGATCATCTCGTTCGTGAAGCAGGGCCTCCGCGACCTGTCGATCTCGCGGTCCAGCTTCGACTGGGGCATCAAGATCCCGTGGGACAGCGACCACGTCCTGTACGTGTGGTTCGACGCCCTGCTCAACTACGTCACGGCGCTGGGCTACGGCACCGAGGACGACGAGGCCTTCAAGCGCCTGTGGCCGAGCGTGCACATCGTCGGCAAGGACATCGCCCGCTTCCACGCCGTCATCTGGCCCGCGATGCTCATGGCTGCCGGCCTGCCCGTGCCCGAGCGCGTCTTCGGTCACGGCTGGCTGCTCGTCGGCGGCGAGAAGATGTCCAAGTCGAAGCTGACCGGCATCGCGCCGTCGGAGATCACCGACACCTTCGGCTCCGACGCCTTCCGCTACTACTTCCTCCGCGCCATCACCTTCGGGCAGGACGGCAACTTCAGCTGGGAGGACATCTCGGCGCGGTACCAGGCCGAGCTCGCGAACGGCTTCGGCAACCTGGCGTCGCGCCTGGTCGCGATGCTGCAGAAGTACTTCGACGGCGCAGTGCCGGCGCGCGGCTCGCTGACCGAGTCGGACCAAGCGATCGATGCCCTGGCGGTCTCGGTCACCGAGCGTGCCGACGCAGCTATCGCCGCGTTCGCCCCCCACGAGGCGATCGCTGCCGTCTGGGAGCTCGTCGACGCCCTGAACGGATACATCACCGAGCAGCAGCCGTGGGCCCTGGCGAAGGACGACGCGAACCGCGAGCGGCTCGGCACCGTCCTGACCACGGCGCTCCGTGGGCTCGGCACCGTCGCTGTCCTGCTCTCCCCGGTGATGCCGAAG
This sequence comes from Curtobacterium sp. 18060, assembly GCF_902706105.1. Taxonomy (NCBI): domain Bacteria; kingdom Bacillati; phylum Actinomycetota; class Actinomycetes; order Micrococcales; family Microbacteriaceae; genus Curtobacterium; species Curtobacterium sp. 18060. The sequence continues at coordinate 6,686 of NZ_CACSJV010000073.1, forward strand.
GCCACCGAGAAGCTGTGGGCGTCGATCGGTGCCGGCGGCTCGATCGCCGAGCAGCGAGTCGATCGTGCCTTCGAGTGGCAGGGTGCTTCGCACGTCGTGGCGCTCGAGAGCGGGCTCTTCCCGCGCATCGAGCAGGCGGAGCAGGGCGCCGCGTGACCGACGCGCACCTCCGCTCCCGCGGCGACGGTGACGGCTCCAAGCGCGACCTGACCTACCCGCCGCTGCCCGAGGCGCTCGTGGTCCCGGTCTACGACAACCACACGCACATGGAGATCGCCGACGGTGGCGACGGGGCGCTCGACTACCGCGAGCACCTCGGCCGTGCCTCGAGCGTCGGCGTCCGCGGTGTCGTGCAGGTCGGCACCGACCTTGCCACTTCGCAGTGGTCCGCATCGATCGCCGCCCGTGAACCCCGCGTGCTCGCAGCCGTCGCGCTGCATCCGAACGAGGCGCCGTCGTTGCAGGAGCAGGGGCTGCTCGACGAGCACCTCGCCGGGATCGAGGCCCTCGCGGCGCTGCCCCGTGTCCGGGCGATCGGTGAGACCGGGCTCGACTTCTTCCGCACCGGTGAGGACGGGCGCGACGCCCAGATCCGCTCGTTCGAAGAGCACATCCGCATCGCGAAGGAGCACGGCCTCGCGCTGACCATCCACGACCGCGACGCGCACGATGCCGTGGTCGAGGTGCTCGACCGCGTCGGGGCTCCGGAGCGCACGGTGTTCCACTGCTTCTCCGGCGGACCCGACCTGGCTCGGCTCTGTGCCGAGCGCGGTTGGTACATGTCGTTCGCCGGAACCGTGACGTTCAAGAACGCGGCACCGCTCCGCGAGGCCCTCGTCATCGCGCCGCGGCACCTGATCATGGTCGAGACGGACGCGCCGTTCCTGACCCCGACGCCGTACCGCGGCCGGCCGAACGCCCCGTACATGGTCCCGATCACCCTGCGGTCGATGGCGGAGACCCTCGGCACCGATGCCTCGATGCTCGCCGCACAGATCGCGTCGAACACCGAGCTCGTCTACGGTGCGTGGGACGCCGAACCCGTGACGGTGGACGAGTAGTGGGCGCGCTGCTCGGTCCGGCCGAGATCCGGGAGCTCGCCGCCGAACTCGACGTGACCCCGACGAAGAAGCTCGGGCAGAACTTCGTGCACGACGCCAACACCGTCCGACGCATCGTGTCGGTCGCCGGCGTGACGCCCTCGTCCCGCGTGCTCGAGATCGGGCCGGGCCTCGGCTCCCTGACGCTCGGGCTCACCGAGACCGGCGCGCCCGTCACCGCCGTCGAGATCGACAAGCGGCTCGCGGCGAAGCTGCCGTCGACGGTCAGCGCGCTGCAGCCCGCGGCGACGTTGACGGTCGTGCAGCAGGACGCGATGGCCGTCGCCGCTTCGGACCTCGACACCGAGCCGACCCACCTGGTCGCGAACCTGCCCTACAACATCTCGGTGCCCGTGCTGCTGCACCTGCTCGCGACCTTCCCGTCGATCGAGCGGTCGCTCGTGATGGTGCAGGCCGAAGTCGGGTACCGCCTCGCGGCGGGCCCGGGCAGCAAGGTCTACGGGTCGCCGAGCGTCAAGGCCGCCTGGTACGGCTCGTGGAGCACGGCCGGGCTCGTCAGCCGACAGGTCTTCTGGCCCGTCCCGAACGTCGACAGCGTGCTCGTGGCGTTCGACCGGCACGAGCCCCCGGGGGACGAGCGGCTGCGGTCGCGGGTCTTCACCCTGGTCGATGCGGCGTTCCAGCAGCGTCGGAAGATGCTGCGGCAGAGCCTGTCCGGTGTGCTCGGTGGCAGCGCTCACGCCTCCGAGGTCCTGACGGCGGCGGGCATCGACCCGACGGCGCGGGGCGAGGCGATCGGGGTCGACGACTTCGTGCGGCTCGGTCGGACGGTCTTGGCTGCTGCGGAGTAGCTCGTCTCCCGCCTCGGATCGGCGAAATACGGAATGTTTGGTACCGTCCGTTCGGTGCTCCTACGGTTGATCACATCGACGAAGGAGACACCATGCAGCCGACCGAACCACGCCGACCGAACCGCCGCGGCCTGACCGAGGAACAGCTCACAGCGGGGCGTCGTCGCGCGCTGCTCAGCGCGGACCCCGGTCGGCAGCGGGGGCCGAAGATCTCCACCGAAGCCGAACGGCAAGCGCTGTTCGCTCGGACGCCGCGACCTGAAGGCACGTTCGAAGAACGCCGCGAGCGCCGACGGCGCGCGATCGAGTCGATCGATCCGGACTGCCGGGCTGAACCCATCGCGCGCATCCACCAGGTGGGCTGACCGTGTTCGAGCGGCTCGGATCCGATGAGTTCGACGAGCATCGGGTACTGGAGTTCGACGGATGCACCAGCAGGCCGGATGCTGTCCTCGTTGAGACGAGTTTCATCGAATGCGTGCTGCACCGTGCGGAGCCGCAGCATGGCGGGGCGTCAGCGTTCTGGGACCACCTCGACCTGGCCGACACGCGGATCCTGTACAGCGCGTTCACCGAGTTCGAACTGTTCGAATCGGCCCACCACAGGGGACTGCAGGTCGCACGTCGCCATGTGGCTGCATGGCGAGACCTGCTGCGGTCGACGCAACTGCACTGGGTCGGGATCGATGACGTCAGCGACGGAGTCCCGGGGCTGATCGAGGAGTTCGGCCTGACTGCCTCGGGTGCTGTGCACGTCGCCACGGCTTTCCATTGGGAAGTCGACGGCTTCGTGACGGTCGATCCTGCGTTCGGGGTCGTCGACAAGGAGCGCCTCCCGCTGATCATCGACGCCGAGGGTGCTCAGCTGGCGCGTCGCCTGCGGGCAGGTTCCCAGCGCTGATCCGCGAGGGCGGTGTCCTCCGGCCTACGATGGCGGCATGACCGACGGAACGGTTCGCTCGCACGCGCAGGGGATGGCGCCGGACCGCGTCCTCGCGGCGACGGGCAAGTCACCGGACGAGTGGCACGCGCTGATCGACACGGCGGACGGAGCCACCATCGGGCACGCTGCGATCGCGTCGTGGATCGTGGATCAGGGCGTCGAGCCGTGGTGGGCGCAGGGCATCACCATCGGGTACGAGCAGGCTCGTGGGCTCCGCATCCCCGGGCAGCGCACGGACGGCACCTTCGCGGTGTCGGCCTCACGGCAGGTCCCCGGTGAGCGCGAGGCGGTGCTCGATCGGATCGTGCCGGTGTTCGCGGCCGCACTCGGGTCCACGCCGACGTCCGAGCGCCGCGGCGGCAAGCGCCCGTCGGCCCGGTGGACCTTCCCCGACCGCGAATCCGTGCTGCTGAACACCGAGGACGGTCCCAAGCCCGACACGGTCCGCATCTCGGTGCAGCGGGAACGGCTCACCGGCCCCAAGCGGATGCCCGACGCCAAGGCCGAACTGCAGCAACTGCTCGCCGGACTCTGAGCCCGCGAACGGGGGAGCGCGCGCAGGACCCGCGGACCCCTACGATCGGCAGGTGCGTCGCATCACCGTCTCCCAGTGGCTCGCGATCGTCGCCGTGCTCGGCGGGATCGTCATCGAGTGCTTCGCCGTGCCCGCTGTCGTGCGGAACCTGCAGAACGACGCGGCATGGGCGGGAGCGCTGCTCGGGGTTGCGCTTCCCGTGTTCGGGATCACGGTCTCGGCCTTCCGAGACGATCCGAACGATGACGATGACGACGACTTCCGGCCGCCGCCGCGCCTCGATCGTTCGGGTCGGGTGGCCGAGGGAGCGCTGGCCGTGACCGCGTTCACCGCAGCCTGGGCGGTGACACGTCTGCACCACAAGCCCCTCGACTCGGCGTTGTACAGCGCGGTGATCGCCTCGGCGCTTCCGCTCGCGAGCCGTGCCCTCGATCGGCTCGCCCGTCGCCGTGGTGAGCAGGCCGACGGCGCTGACGACTGACGCGCTCCTCGCACCGTGCGAGGCACACCACGCGTGGTGCGAGGTTCCGTGGTCGGTGCGAGCCGAAGTGCCTCGCACGGAACGCGGAACCTCGCACCGTTCGAGGCGTCGCCCGGGTCAGTGCGCGCGCGACGCCATCGCCTCGAAGATCTGCTGGTGCGTGCCGTCGCGCTCGGCGAACCGGAGCGGCAGCACGTTCTGCACCAGGATCTCGGGCGAATCGCCGGCGGACAGCAGCCCGATGACCTCGTCGGCGAAGGCGTTCAGCGGCATGCCGCCGAAGTCCGCTCCGCCCATCAGGTCGGTCGACACCGCCGGGGGAGCGAGTTCGAGGACCGACACCGGGGTACCGAGCAGCTGCTGACGGAGCGACTGCGTGTACGAGTGGATGCCGGCCTTGGTGGCGTTGTACGTCGGCGTCGCGGTGAGCGGGACGAACGCGAGGCCGGACGAGACCGTGACGATGGTCGAGGCGGGCTGCGCCAGCAGGTGCGGCAGGAACGCGTCGATGAGGCGGATCGTGCCGACCAGGTTGGTCTGGATGATCTCGAGCGCGTCGTGGATGTGGTCGGGGGAGCGCAGGTCCTCGTTGCGCATGATCCCCGACATGGTGACGAGGGCGTCGAGCGACGGGTACGCCTCGAGGACGGAGGCGGCGGCCTTCTCGATGGATGCGGCGTCGCTCACGTCGATCTGCACGGTGCCGAAGCCGTGCTCGGCGGCGAGCGAGTCGAGGAGCGACTGGCGACGCCCGCCGATGACGACGGTGCTGCCCGCGGCCTGCAGGCGCTGGGCCAGGGCGAGGCCGATGCCGGAGGTCGCGCCGGGGATGAAGACGGTGGAGTTCGTGATGTCCATGTCCACCACCATGCGCTGTCGTCGGCAACCCATCCAGACCTCGGTCATCGGGGGATCGGCGATCCCTGGCACGGCGGCGCGAACCGGACGACAATCGGGACCATGGACCGCGCTGCACTCGCCGACTTCCTCCGCCGTCGCCGCGAACTGCTGCGCCCTGAGGACGTCGGCCTCGGTCAGGGACCACGACGCCGGACGCCTGGTCTCCGGCGCGAAGAAGTCGCTGCGCTCGCGGGCATGTCGGTCGACTACTACACGCGTCTGGAACAGCAGCGCGGACCGCAGCCGTCGGAGCAGATGATCGCCGCGATCGCCCGGGCGCTCCGCTGCAGCCTCGACGAACGCGACCACCTGTTCCACCTCGCGGGGCAGAACGCGCCGACCCGGTTGCACCGCGCCGACCACGTCGACCCCGCGATCCTGCGGGTGCTCGACCGGCTCGAGGACACCCCCGCGATCGTGGTCAGCCACCTGGGGGAGACGCTGGTCGAGAACCGGCTCGCGGCGGCGCTGCTCGGGTCGTCCGTCAGCCTGCCCGGCAACGAGCGCTACCAGGCGTGGCGGTGGTTCGTGACCGGCGACGAGCTCGCGAAGTACGCGCCGGAGCAACACGAGCGACTGGCCCGGGTCGTGGTGGCGTCGCTGCGGGCTGCGGTGGGGCTGGCCGGACCGGGGGACCGTCGGGCCACCGAGCTGATCGCCGAGCTCGAGACCCGCAGCCCCGAGTTCCGCGAGCTCTGGGCACTGCACGAGGTGACGAGTCGCTGGTCCGACAACAAGACGATCGTGCAGCCGCAGCTCGGCCGGATCACCGTCGACTGCCAGGTCCTGCACACCGACGACCAAGCCCAGGCGCTGCTGCTCTTCACCGCACCCCCAGGGTCCGAGGACGCGCAGAAGCTCGAGCTCCTCGGCGTCGTCGGTCAGCAGGCCTTCGCGGGCTGACGCCCTCGCACGGTGCGGGTCCGTTCGGCTCGTGCGAGGTTGGTCGAGCCCGCACGGTGCGAGGCCGATGATCCCGTGCGCCGTTGACCGCTCGGTGCCGCGCTTCATCCCGCCACCGAGCGATCAACCTCGCACCGGCCGGACAAGCGCGCACCGTGCGACCCGGACC
>NZ_CACSJV010000074.1:0-12527 GCF_902706105.1 Curtobacterium sp. 18060
ACCCCACCCCACGGAACAGGGAGATCATCGACGTGAAGACCCGAGTCCTCGCCGGCCTCGCCATCGCGGCGGCCGCGACCGTCGCACTGTCCGGCTGCGTCCAGAGCGCCAACGCCTCGAACGCCGCGGACACGAGCGGCGGCACCACGAACCTCACCGTGTTCATCAGCGGCGACACGAACGTCCAGGACCTCTGGGACAAGTCGCTCATCCCCGCCTTCGAGAAGGCGAACCCGAAGATCCACGTCAGCACGAGCATCGACCTGCACGGCGAGCACGACGCGCAGACCCAGGCGAACCTGGCCACCGCGGTCAAGGCCGGCAAGTCCGTCGCGTACGACCTGGTCGACGCCGGCTTCGTCAGCACCGCGGGCAAGGCCGGACTGCTCAGCACGGTCAGCGACAGCACGATCCCGAACCTGAAGGACGTCCCCGAGGCCACGAAGCAGCAGGGCGGCGACAGCGCGATCCCGTACCGCGCCTCGAGCGTCCTGCTCGCCTACGACTCGAGCAAGGTGACGGACCCGCCGGAGACCCTCGACGACCTCCTCGCCTGGATCAAGTCCAACCCCGGTCAGTTCGCGTACAACTCCCCGTCGTCCGGCGGCTCGGGCGGCTCGTTCGTCGCCACGGTGCTCGCGAAGTACCTGACCGCGGATGAGCAGGCGACGATGCAGACGACGTACGACAAGTCGCTCGAGTCGAAGTGGGACAAGGGCTTCGCAGCGCTCAAGGACCTCGGCCCCTCGACGTACCAGAAGGGGGTCTACCCGAACGGCAACGACCAGGTCGTGCAGCTGCTCGGCAGCGGCCAGATCGCGATGGCGCCGGTGTGGAGCGACCAGTTCATCACCTCGCAGAAGACCGGCGTGATCCCGAAGACCGTCAAGGCGATCCAGATCACCGACCCGTCGTTCACCGGCAGCGCCAGCTTCCTCGGCATCCCGAAGACCGAGCCGAAGGCCAAGAAGGCCGCCGCCGAACAGCTCGCCGACTTCGTGCTGAGCTCCAAGGGGCAGCAGCTCGTCGCGAGCGCCGTCTCCGGCTACCCGGTCATCCCGCTCGACAGCCTGCCGGCGTCGGTCGCGGAGCAGTTCGCCGACGCGAACCCCTCGCAGCTCCGCCTCGGGTTCCAGAGCGACTTCGCCGCCGACATGAACGCGGCGTGGGACGCGAAGGTCCCGCAGTGACCCAGACCGTCCAGGACGGCCCGGCGACCGACCGGGAGGCCCGTGGCGACTCCGCCACGGGCCTCCCGCCCGTCCCGTCGCCCGTCCACGGCACGGCGGACACCGCAGGTCGGCTGTCCGTCCAGGAGCGGCTCGACCGCCGTCGGCGGTGGCAGGGCCTCGCCCTCGTCGCGGCGCCCGTCCTCGTCGTGGTCCTGTTCGTCGGCGTACCGGTGGTAAACGCCGCGCTGTTCAGCCTCGGGTTCACCGGCGGCCTGAACCAGGCACTCGCGGACATCGGCGGCGACACCGTGCGCGGCTTCTCGTTCGCCGTGTACGGCACCCTGCTCGGCAACGCCACGTTCCTGCGCGACCTCGTCGCGACGCTCGGGGTCACCGCGCTGTCGACCGGTCTGACCGTGGCGCTCGCCGTGGCGGTGGCGGTGATCCTCCGGCTCCGCGGTGGTTTCCTCGGCAAGAGCCTCAGCGTCCTGGCAGTCGTCCCGCTCTTCGTGCCGGTGGTCATCGCGAGCTGGTCGGTCCTGACGTTCACCGATGCGCAGGGCTTCCTCCGCAGCCTCGGTGCCCAGTTCGGCCTCGACGTCCCGGTGTGGGGCTACACCCTCGTCGCCGTGGTGTTCGGCAGCGTCTGGACGAGCCTGCCGTTCGCCGTGCTGATGATCGCCGGCGCGCTGCAGGGGACCCCGGACGCCCTGGTCGAGGCCGCGAAGGACGCCGGCGCGAGCACCTGGCGTGTGGTCTGGCAGGTGCTCCTGCCGATGGCGGCGACCCCGCTCGTCATCGCGACGACGTTCACCGTCATCGGGGTCCTCGGGTCGTTCACGGTGCCGTACTTCACCGGTCCGAACGCCCCGACGATGCTCGGTGTCGACATCTCGAAGTACTTCCAGGCCTACAACCGCCCGCAGCAGTCGACGGTGATGGCGTTCATCGTGTTCGCCTTCGCCGCGGCCGCGAGCGTGTTCTACCTGCGCTCGACGGTCCGGGCGAACGCCGGCGAGCTGCGGAAGCAGCAGCAGAAGCAGGAGCAGCCGTGATCAAGCGACTCACCGGGAACACCCTCGTCTGGGCGACCGCTGTCGTGCTGGCCGTCTTCGTGCTCGGTCCGCTCCTCTGGCTGGCGGCTCGTGCCTTCGCCACGACCTGGACGTACCCGAACCTGTTGCCCGACGGCTGGACGCTGCAGTGGTGGGGCACCGTGTTCGAGGACCGGAGCCTTGCGGTCGCCGTCCAGAACTCGCTCGTCCTCGCCCCGCTGACGGTCCTCATCGCCGCCGTGGTCTGCCTGCCGGCCGCGTGGGCGATCAGCCGCATCGAGTTCCCTGGGCGACGGCTCGTCCTGGTCGGGCTGTTCGCCACGAACGCGTTCCCGAAGATGGGCCTCTTCGTCACGATGTCGGCCATGTTCACCGCGCTGAACCTCATGAACACGGTCACCGGCATCCTCATCGTGCACGTCCTCGGGTGCGTGGTGTTCATGACGTGGCTGCCCGCCGCCGCGTTCTCGGCCGTGCCGCGGTCCCTCGAGGAGGCAGCACGCGACGCCGGAGCGAGCCGCTGGCGGACCTTCTGGCGGGTGACGTTCCCGATCGCGTGGCCGGGGATCCTCGTCGCGATGGTGATGTCCTTCCTCGCGTCGTTCGACGAGGCGCAGGGCACGTACCTGGTCGGCGCCCCGACGTACATGACGATGCCGACGGCGATGTACTCGCTCGTCCTGAACTCCCCACGGCAGGTCTCGGCGGTGTTCGCGATCGCGCTGAGCATCCCGTCCGTGGTCCTGCTGCTCCTCGCCCGGAAGCACATCATGGGCGGCCGCCTGGCGGACGGCTTCCAGATCCGATGAAGCGACGGACACCGATGAGCGACAGACACCGATGAAGCGACAGACCCCGATGACCACCACCAGCACGAAAGGCGACCAGATGACGGACGCAACGCTCGTCGCGGAACGCACCACGGGCCTCCCGGCCGACGGCAGCACGACGGACCGGACCCGATCCGGCGGACTCAGCATCCGCGGACTGCGCAAGACGCTCGGCGGACGCGACGTCGTCGCCGGCATCGACCTCGACGTGGCGAAGGGCGAGCTCGTCTCGCTCCTCGGGCCGTCCGGGTGCGGCAAGACGACGACGCTCCGGATGGTGGCGGGGTTCCTGCCCGCCGACGGCGGCGTCGTGACGATGGGGGACCGCGACGTCACGTCGATCGGTCCGGAGCGTCGGCCGAGCGCGATGGTGTTCCAGAACTACGCGCTGTGGCCGCACATGACGGTGACGCAGAACGTGGCGTTCCCGCTGCGGACCAGACGCGTGCCGAAGCAGCGGGTGGCGGAGCGGGTGCGGGAGGCGCTCGACCTCGTCGGTCTGAGCCACCACGCCGGGTCGAAACCGACCGCGATCTCGGGCGGTGAGCAGCAGCGGGTCGCCCTGGCGCGGGCGATCGTGCAGGAGCCCGACGTGCTGCTCCTCGACGAGCCGCTGTCGAACCTCGACGCGAAGCTCCGGGTGAGCGTCCGCGACGAGATCCGGCGCATCCAGCAGCGTCTCGGCATCACGACCGTGATCGTGACGCACGACCAGGACGAGGCGCTCAGCATCTCGGACCGGATCGCGGTCATGCACGACGGCCGCATCGAGCAGATCGCGACGCCCACCGAGCTGTACGCCCGCCCCGCGACCGGGTTCGTCGCGTCGTTCATCGGGTCGACGAGCCCCGTCACCGGCCGGTTCCTGGCCGGCACGTCGGTCAGCCCCACCGTGGCGGACACGGTCCTGATCCGACCCGAGCAGGTCGTGCTCACCGACGACTCGCCGATCCGTGCGACCGTCGCCCGCGTGCTGATGCGCGGGCACTTCGCCGAGGTCGTGCTGGCCGCCGACGGCGCCGAGCTCCGCGCGTTCGTCACCGGAGCACCCCCGACGGTCGGCACCGAGACCGGGGTCCGCCTCGGCGAGGTGCTCGTGTACCGCGACGGCGCCCTGCTCGAGGGCACCCGATGAGCGCCCCGGTGTCGGCGCCCGCCGACCAGGTGGTCGCCACCAGCCCGACCGGGAGGCCCGGCGTGCGTCCGCCACGGCTCGTCGCCCACCGCGGTGCGCCGCGCGTCCGGCGCGAGAACACCCTGCCCGCCATCGCGGTCGCCGAGGCGCTCGGCGCCGAGGTCATCGAGGTCGACGTCCGTCGCACGGCCGACGACGTCGCCGTCCTGCTGCACGACGAGACCCTCGGCCGGATGTGGGGTGACGCTCGCCGGGTGTCCGACGTCGCCTGGTGCGACGTCGCCCGACTCGGCAACGGCCTCGACCGGATCCCGCGTCTCGACGCCGCCCTCGAACGGCTCGACGGCTGCCACTCGGTGCTGCTGGTCGACCTGACGGACGCGGCCGACGGACTCGTCGCCGCCCGCACCGTCGTGGGTTCCACCGCGTCCACCACCGTGGCGTGGTGCGGAGCGCCGGCGGCGATGGCCGCGGTCCGCTCGGTGCTGCCCGACGCCGACGTCTGGCTCGCGTGGGAGTCGCTCGACCCGCCCGCTCCGGCCGACCTGGAGGCCTTGACCCCGTCCACCCTGAACCTCGACATCGCGTTCCTCACCCCGCGCACGATCGAGGTCGCGCACGCCCTGGGGCTGCGGGTCGCCGTCTGGACCGTCGACGAGGCCGAACCGGCGCTCTGGGCGGCACGGCTCGGCGTCGACTCGATCACGACGAACGACGTCGGCGCGATCGGCGCCGCACTGTCGTCGGCGGAGCGGGACGGCTGGCCGGAACGGGACCGCGAACCGACCGAGACCGAGGTCGCCTCGCGCGCCCAAGCCCTGGCACACCGCATCGCGCACGAGGTCATCGCCTTCACCCGCGAGCACCCCGTCAGCGAGGTACGGACCAAGGCGAACCCCGCAGACCTCGTCACCGACGTGGACCGACTGGTCGAACAGCACGTCCGGTCCCGCGTCCGGATGGCGTTCCCGACGCACGGCTTCACCGGCGAGGAGTACGGCGACGCCCCCGGCGACCGGCACCGCTGGTACCTGGACCCCGTCGACGGCACCACGAACCTGGCGAACGGCGTGCCCTGGACGTCGATGTCGCTCTGCCTGACCCGCGGTGGCCGGCCGCTCGTCGGCGTCGTGGCCGACCCGTGGCGGGGCGAGGTCCTCGAGGCGCGGCGCGGACGCGGTGCCACCCTGCGCGACCGTCCGCTCCAGCTGGACGACACCCCGCGGCCGCTCGCCGGTGCGGTCGTCGGCACCGAGCTCGACGGGCACCGGCCGTGGCCCGGGTTCGGCGCGTTCCTCGACGCCCTGGCCGACCGGTCGTGCACACTGCGGGTGCAGGGCTCCGGCACGTTGACCATCGCGCAGGTCGCGGCCGGCCGGGGGATCGGCGGGTGCGTGTCCGCGTTCAACCCGGTCGACCACGGGGCCGCCGTGCTGCTCGTGCACGAGGCCGGCGGGATCGTGCTGACCCGCTCCGGTCCGGTCGAGGGCTTCCCGCCCGTGGGGGAGCCGTTCCTGGTGGCGCACCCCGGGGCCGCCGACGAGCTGCACGCGGTGTGGACGGCCGCGCTCGCCGTGGGCGCGGCGGCGGGCTGAGCCGGCGCGTGCGCGCGGCAAGTGTGGCCGGCGCACGGTGCGGGGTCCGCGTTCTGGTGCGGGGTTGGCCGCTGGGTGCGGTGCTGTAGGCGTGCACGGTGCTGCCAACCCGGCACGGGTCGTGCAGGTGCGCACGGTGCGGGGTCCGCGTTCTGGTGCGGGGTCGGCCGCTGGGTGCGGTGCTGTAGGCGCGCACGGTGCTGCCAACCCGGCACGGGTCGTGCAGGTGCGCACGGTGCGCCCGCGGGCGCGGCGGCGCACGGCTGACTCTGAGCGGGCGCTCAGTCAGCGGCCGACCGCGCTCCATAGGGTGGCAGGCCACGGGCGGTCCGACCGGATCACCCGTGCACCCGAAGGAGCATCGACCATGGGATTCCTCGACCGCCTGCTCGGACGTCCGGACCGCGACCGCACCGGTGACGCGCAGCAGTACGACGCGCAGCAGAACCAGTGGGGGCAGCCGCAGCAACCGCAGCAGCAGGGCTACCGGTACGGCCAGCAGTCGTACCACCAGCCCGCGCCGACGGGGGTGCCGGCCGGGCAGCAGCAGGGCGGCCAGTACGGCGTGCCGCAGTGGGGCGGTGCACCCGCGCAGCAGCAGGGCGCGGCGTCCGACGACGAGCGCGCGGTGGAGCGGTACCGCTACCTGCTCCGCACGGCGCCGCCCGAGCGCATCGAAGAGGTCCATGCCGAGGCGTTCGCGAAACTGACCGACGAACAGCGCCGCATGGTCTACGACGAGTTCACCCGTACGGCGCCTCCCGGCGAGGCCCCGCGCGGCGACGACCCCCGCTCGCTCGCGCAGTCGGCGACGCGGTCCGAGATCCGCCAACCGGGCTTCATGGAGCGCTCGCTCGGTGGCGTCGGCGGTGGTGGCCGCTTCGGTGGGCAGCGCGGCGGACCGTCGTTCGGCAGCATGATCGGTGCCTCGATCCTCGGCACCGTGGCCGGCTACGTCATCGGTTCGGCGATCATGAGCGCCTTCCTGCCGGACCCCGGATCGTTCGATGGCGGTACTGACGCTGCGGGTGACGGTGGTTCGGAGGACACTGGAGCCGACTCCGGTGACGGCGGTGCGTCCGATGGTGGCGCGTCCGACGGCGGCGGGTTCGAGAGTGCGGGCTGGGGCGACAGCGGATCCGACTTCGGCGGTGGCTCCAGTGACTTCGGTGGTGACTTCGGCATCTGACTGACGGCCGTCGCCCCACCGGACCCCGGTACCCACCGTGTCCGACGAAGGAGCGACATGGCCATCATCGAAGCCTCCGGGCTGACCAAGACCTACCGGTCGAAGTCCGGGCCGGTGCACGCACTGGCCGGTCTCGACCTGTCCGTGCCGCAGGGCACCGTGAAGGCGCTGCTCGGGCCGAACGGCGCGGGCAAGACCACGACCGTGAAGGTGCTCACCACCCTCATCACCCCGGACTCCGGGACGGCCACGATCGACGGCATCGACGTGATCGCCGACCCCCAGGCCACCCGGCGGTCCATCGGGGTGTCCGGGCAGTACGCCGCGGTCGACGAGAACCTGACCGGCTTCGAGAACCTCGAGATGATCGGGCGGCTCTACCACCTGGGCCGGAAGACGTCGCGGGAGCGTGCCCGTGAGCTCATCGACGTGTTCGACCTGGCCGAGGCCGGGGACCGCCCGGTGAAGGGCTTCTCCGGTGGCATGCGGCGACGGATCGACCTCGCCGGGGCCCTCGTGATGAACCCGCGCGTGCTGTTCCTCGACGAGCCGACCACGGGCCTCGACCCCCGCAGCCGGCTGGCGCTCTGGGGCATCATCGAGGACCTGGTGGCCGAGGGCGCCACGGTCCTGCTCACCACGCAGTACCTCGAAGAAGCCGACCGGCTGGCCGACGACATCGCGGTCATCGACGACGGCCGGGTCATCGCCGAGGGCACCGCCGACCACCTCAAGGCGCAAGTCGGCGGCCACCGGGTGGTCGTGACCCTGGTGGACGAGACCGACGGTGACGCCGTGACGACCGTCCTGCGGCGCTACGGTGTCGGCGACGTCGAGGCCTCTGGTGACGGCCGCACCCACGCCATCGCGGTCGAGGCCGGCCCCACCGCGCTGCAACGGGTGCTCGCCGACCTCGGCGACGCCGGCATCGAGCTGCACGACGCGGGCATGCGCCGACCGACCCTCGACGACGTGTTCCTGCGGCTCACCGGCCACGCCGCGACGGAGGACGATGCCGACGAAGCCGCCGCCACCAAGCAGAAGGAGACGGCCCGATGACCGCCACCACCATCGCGCCGGGTCGGCAACTGCCCGTCGTCGTCACCTCGCCGGTCGCCATCTGGTTCGAGGACGGCTGGACCGTCACCAAGCGGAACCTCATCAAGATCAAGCGGTCGCCGGACATGCTCGTGTTCGCGGTGCTGCAGCCCATCATGTTCGTCCTGCTCTTCAGCCAGGTCTACGGCGGCGCGATCGCGGTCGAGGGCACCGACTACACGCAGTTCCTGATGGCGGGGATCTTCGCGCAGACCGTCGTCTTCGGAGCGACCTTCTCGGGCTCGGCGATGGCGCAGGACCTGAAGGAAGGCCTGATCGACCGGTTCCGCACGCTGCCGATGTCGGCGTCTGCGGTGCTCGTCGGCCGGACCAACTCCGACCTCGTGCTCAACTCGATCTCGATGGCGATCATGATGCTCACCGGGCTGGCCGTCGGGTGGCGGGTGAACTCGTCGCCGCCCGAGTTCCTGGCCGGCATCGCCTTGCTGCTGCTGTTCAGCTACGCGTTCAGCTGGGTGATGGCGCTGCTCGGGATGAGCGTCAAGACGCCGGAGGTCATCAACAACGCCTCGTTCATGATCCTGTTCCCGCTGACCTTCATCTCGAACGCCTTCGTGCCGAGCGACACGCTGCCCCTGGTGCTGCGGGTGTTCGCGGAGTGGAACCCGGTGTCGTCGCTCGTGCAGGCGGCGCGTGAGCTGTTCGGCAACGTCGGGTCGGCGCCGGTGCCGGACATCTGGACGATGCAGCACCCGATCGTGACGGTGCTGATCGGGATCGCCGTGATGCTCGTCGTGTTCGTGCCGTGGGCCGTGAACAAGTACACCCGCATCAGCGCGAAGTGAGACAGATCGGGTCGACGTGGGCGCTCAGAGCAGCTTGCGCTGCAGCGCCCACGCCGTCAGCTCGTGCCGGTTCGACAGCTGCAGCTTCCGCAGCACGCTCGACACGTGGGTCTCGACGGTCTTCACCGAGATGAAGAGCTCGGACGCGACCTCTTTGTAGGCGTACCCGCGCGCGATGAGGCGCATCACCTCCTGCTCGCGCGCCGACAACCGGTCGAGTTCCGCGTCGTGCTGCGCGGTCTCGCCGCTCACCGCACCGAAGGCGTCGAGCACGAAGCCGGCCAGGCGGGGCGAGAACACCGCGTCGCCCTCCGCCACCCGTCGGACGGCCTCGGCCACCTCGGCGCTCGACGAGCTCTTCGTGATGTACCCGCGGGCCCCGGCCCGGATCACCCGCACGACGTCGTCGGCCGCGTCGGACACGCTCAGCGCGAGGAACAGCGTGCCCGGGTGCTCGGCAGCGGACTGCGTGATCACCTCGGCGCCGCCACCGCCGGCTCCGCCGGGCAGGTGGACGTCGAGCAGGACGACACGGGGTGCGGTGGTCGCCACGAGCGTCACGGCTTCGTCGACGGTGGCGGCTTCACCCACGACCTGGAGGCCCGGTGGCAGTCCGGCGCGCACGCCGGCTCGGAAGATGGAGTGGTCGTCGACGATGGCGACGGTGAGCAGGTCGGGCTCGGTCATGCGTCCTCCTCGTGGTGGGGGTCGGTGGGCGCGAGCGGCAGCCGGAGCCGGACCTCGGTCCCGGTGCGACCGGGCCCCGGGGCGATGGTCGCCCGGCCGCCGAGCCGGTGCAGCCGCCCGGTGATCGACTCGCGCACGCCGTACCGTCCCTCGGGCACGGCGTCGGGGTCGAAGCCCGGCCCACGGTCGCGGATGCTGACCTCGACGACGTCCTGCGCGGTCTCGGCGTACACGCTGATCGTGCCGCCGGCGTGCCGGGCGGCGTTGAGCATCGCCTCGCGGGCAGCGGCGACGACACCGTCGGGCAGGTCGGTGCGCGACGGGCCGACCGCGATGACGTCGATGCGGACCGGGTACTCGGCCTCGATGTCGGCGGCGGCGTCGCGCAGCTCGGCGCCGAGGTCTCGGGCCGGCTCGGTCTGCTCGGCGAACAACCACGACCGCAGTTCGCGTTCCTGCGCCCGGGCGAGCCGTGCGGCATCGGAGCCGGGCTCGGCCTTCTGCTGGATGAGCGCGAGTGTCTGCAGCACCGAGTCGTGCAGGTGCGCGACGAGTTCGGCGCGCTCGAGGTCGCGGACCCGTGCCGCGCGCTCGTCGGCGAGGTCCCGGACGAGCCGCACGACCCAGGGCGCGACGACCACGGCGACGCCGAGCAGCACCGCGACCGCTGCGCTGAGCACCGTCCACACGTTCGGCCGGTCGCTCGTGGTGAAGAACAACAGGATGCCGAGCACGACGAGCACCAGTGCCCCGAGCGCCCGGACGACCAGGGTCGACGACGCCGCGGCCCGGACGGTGCGGAGGGCGTCGAACTGCCGCCAGGCCAGGGCAGCACCGGTGACGACCACGACGCCGGGCACGACGACCTCGAGCGGGACCTGGGCGCCGAGCCGTACGGCGACGATCGCGCCCCCGGCGGCGAGCAGTGCGAGTCCGAGCAGGATCTCCACGACGGGTGCCCGACGGCTCACGGTCGCGTCGCCGTCGCCGTCGCCGTCGCCGTCGCCGTCGCCGTCCAGACGTGGCGCCGTGAGCACGGCCTTGAGCGGTGACGTCGCGGCCACCGTCGCGCTCGGGGTGGTGGCCCACAGCCACGCGTAGAGCAGGACCCCGGCCCCGCCGCACACGGCCAGGACTGCCGTCGCCGCCCGGACGGCCCCCAGGGGCAGACCGGTGTGCGTCGCGAACCCGCTGCAGACACCGCCGAGGACCCTGGGGGTCGGGCGGGTCATCCGAGCGGTGGCCATGGGCCAATCCTGGCACTCGGGCGCCCGCACCAGCAGGGTTCGGGGCAGGGATCAGGGACCGGTCAGGGGAAACCCCGATGGTGTCCGCCACCGCGGGCCGGGATGCTGGAGACCATGACCGATCACCAGCACGACACGGCTCCCGGCCCGGCTGCCGGCACCGCCGACTCGACGGCCCGGTTCTTCGACTGGATCCGCGGACTCGACGTCGCCCGCACCGACGACCGCTGGCTCGCCGGCGTCTGCGGTGCCGTGGCCCGACGCACCGGACTCGACCCGCTCGTCGTCCGCGGCGTCGCGATCGTCGTCGCCCTGCTCGGCGGTCCGGTCTTCCTGGCGTACGCCGTCGGGTGGGCGCTGCTGCCGGACACCACAGGACGGATCCACGTCGAGCGGATGATCCGCGGCGTGCTCGACCCGGCGCTCATCGGGATCGGCGTCTTCGTGGTGCTGACCTTCGTGCCCGCGGTCCAGGGGATCTGGTGGCAGGGCGTGCCCTCGGCGTGGGGGATGCCCGGCTGGCTCGAGGCGACCCTGCGCACGGCGTGGAGCATCGCGCTCGTCGGCGGGATCGTCTGGCTGGCCGTGGTGGTCGCGCGTCGTCGCACCGACGGGCCGACGCCCGACGCTGACGCCGCCGCGGCAGCGGGGACACGGCGCGACTTCTGGACGAGCCCCGACGACCCGCGCCCGGCCGGTGGAGCCGCGTGGACGGCGGACGCGGGGGAGGCGTCGGACGCGGGCCGGGCCTCCTGGCAGTGGAACGCCCCCGGCACCCCGCAGGACCGACAGCGGCGACACGACGAGCGGATGCGCGCCGAACGGGAGCGGGCGGCCGCCTGGCGCGCGACCCGCGCCGAGCGACGGTCGAGCGCGGCGTACGTCGCCGTGTCGCTCGGGCTGGCGCTCGTCGCCGGGGCCGGCGTCGCGGTCTGGGCGCAGGCGGAGGCCTGGCCGGTGGCGGTGCTCGGCATCGCCGCGGCGGTCGCCGTGCTGGCGATCGCGACCATCGTCGCCGGGATCCGGGGACGCGACGACGGTGCCCTCGGCCTGTTCTCGACGATCGGGGTCGTCGCCCTGGTCGTCACCGGGGTGCTGCCCGCCGGCACGCAGGTCTCGCTGATCGGCGGGACCACCTGGCGGGTCGACAGCGTCGCCGCCGGGTCGGAACGGAACTACGCGATGCTCGTCGGCGGGCCGACCCTCGACCTGCGCGGCCTCGACGAGACCGACGCCGGCGGGGACGTGAACCTGTGGCTCGGCGCCGGCGGGGCCGAGGTGCTGCTGCCGACCGACGTGCCGGTCCGGGTCGAGGTGAGCGGCGTCGGGTACGGCGTCGACACCGACGGCGACTCCGGCGACGACGGCAGCGGCGGGCTGTTCGGCACGACCACCGTCGAGAACCGGGCGGCACGGTCCGCCGGTACCGATGCGGTCGGGACGACGACCGTGCACCTGTGGATCCTCGGGGGCGCCGCCGACGTGCCCCGTGCGCTGACCGTCAACGAGTGAAGGACGAGACGATGACGAACGACGACGAGACGACCCAGACGTTCCCACCTGCGGCGCCGGTACCGGCACCGGAACCTGCGCGGGCGCGCCGTGGTGC
This sequence comes from Curtobacterium sp. 18060, assembly GCF_902706105.1. Taxonomy (NCBI): domain Bacteria; kingdom Bacillati; phylum Actinomycetota; class Actinomycetes; order Micrococcales; family Microbacteriaceae; genus Curtobacterium; species Curtobacterium sp. 18060. The sequence continues at coordinate 12,424 of NZ_CACSJV010000074.1, forward strand.
ACGCTTCGGCACGATCTTCTGGGGTGTGGTGCTGCTCGTGTTCGCGATCGCGATGGCCGTGAGCGCGATCCCGGTGTTCTCGGTCGACCCGACCACCCTGTTGC
>NZ_CACSJV010000075.1:0-12410 GCF_902706105.1 Curtobacterium sp. 18060
AGGCAGGGCGGGCGAGGCGGGACCGCGCGCACCAGGCATGCGCGTTCCCGTAACGAAATCGGCACAGCGATTGACACGCTTCAATCCACGTGGTTCCATCCTGATTGAAACGTTCTAAACAGCAGCAACCGGAGCCCACGACGACGCGGGATCCGGGTCCGTTTCACCCGGGGTACCCCGCCCCGGGCCTTACGAGGAGGTAAGGAATGTCAGCTCGTTCCCTGACCACGAGGACGCTCACCAAGCGCGCCGTCGTCAAACGGCTCGTCGCCATCGGCGGCGCCACGGTCCTGATCGGCGGGCTCGCGGCGTGTTCGTCCGGCGGTTCCGCCGACGAAGGCGGCGGCAAGGTGCAGATCACCTACCAGGCCGACAACTCACCCGCGACCGCAGCCACCGCGAAGCCGCTCATCGAGGCGTTCGAGAAGGCCAACCCCGACATCACGGTCAAGTTCGACACGCGCCCGCAGGGCACCGACGGCGACAACCTGGTGAAGACCCAGCTGTCGACCGGCGAGATGGCCGACGTCTTCAACTACAACTCCGGTTCGCTCATGCAGGCCCTCAACCCGGACAACACCCTGGTGGACCTGTCCGACGAGAGCTGGACGAAGGACGTCGACGAGCAGTTCACCAAGGTCGTCAGCACCGACAAGGGCGTCTACGGCGCTCCGTTCGGCACGAGCTTCGGCGGCGGCGTCATGTACAACAAGAAGGTCTACGCCGACCTCGGACTCAGCGTCCCCACCACGTGGGACGAGTTCATCAGCAACAGCGAGAAGATCAAGGACGCCGGCAAGGTCGCCCCGATCATCCAGACGTACGGCGACACCTGGACCAGCCAGCTGTTCGTGCTCGGCGACTTCGCCAACATCACGGCGCAGGACAAGGACTGGGCGGACAACTACACCGCGAACAAGGAGTCCTACGCCAAGGACCCCGCACTCGCCGGCTTCGACCACCTCGCCGAGGGCAAGGACAAGGACCTCTACAACGAGGACTACGCCTCGGCCACGCAGGCGAACGGCCTGAAGATGCTCGCCGACGGCACCGGGGCGCAGTACCCGATGCTGACGAACGCGATCTCGACCCTGCAGCAGGACAGCCCCGACGCGGTCGCGGACATCGGAGCGTTCGCGCTGCCGGCCGAGGACGCCGACGACACGAACCTGACCATCTGGGAGCCGAACGGCCTGTACATCCCGAAGACCACCGAGGGTGACGAGCTCGCCGCCGCGAAGAAGTTCATCGCCTTCGCGAACTCGGCCGACGGCTGCAAGGTGCAGAACGACACCGGAACGCCCGGTGGCCCGTACGTCATCTCGACCTGCTCGCTGCCGGACGACGTGCCCCCGATGATCGACGACCTCCAGAAGTACCTGGACGACGGCAAGGCGAGCCCGGCGCTCGAGTTCCTGTCCCCGATCAAGGGCCCGAACCTCGAGAAGATCTGCGTGCAGGTCGGCTCGGGCATCACCAACGCGGCCAAGGGTGCTGACCAGTACGACGACGACGTCGTCCAGCAGGCCCAGCAGCTCGGCATCAAGGGCTGGTGACACGGTGACCGCGACACTCACGACGGCACTCGAGCCGGCGAAGACCCGAGCGGGTTCCGGCGGGACCGGTCCCGCGCGCAAGCGGATGCGCTCGTTCTACCCCGCGTGGTTCTTCATCCCCGCGATCGCGCTGTACGTCGTGTTCTTCGCGGTCCCCACCTTCGCCGGGTTCTACTTCTCCCTCACCCGCTGGACGCTGTTCGACCAGACCTTCATCGGTTTCGACAACTTCGTCCGGTTCTTCCAGGACCCGCAGCTCGTCTCCGGGTTCGTGCACACGTTCCAGTACGGCTTCGTGACGAGCGCGGCGAAGGTGGTCATCGGACTCGCCCTCGCCCTGCTCCTCACGTCGCCCGTGCTGGGGCGCGGCTACCTGCGGGCGGTCGTGTTCTTCCCGGTGCTCGTGTCGACGATCGGCATCGGCATCACGTTCACGGCGCTGATGGACCCGTTCCACGGGATCATCAACGGCGTCCTCGGCTCGGTCGGCCTCCCCACTCCGGGGTGGCTGACCGACCCGGCCCTCGCCCTGTGGAGCGTCGCCGCGGTGGACGTCTGGAAGGGCGTCGGCATCGCGACGCTCATCTTCATCGCCGGCATCGTGGCGATCCCGCAGGAGTACTTCGAGGCCGCACGGGTCGACGGCGCGAGCGCGTGGTCGATCTTCCGGAACATCACCCTGCCGCTGTCGCGTCCCGCGATGGGCACCGTCATCATCCTGTCGTTGATCGGCGGGCTGCGGTCCTTCGACCTCATCTGGGCGATGACCGGCGGTGGGCCAGGGTTCACCAGTGACGTCATCGCGAGCGTCATCTACAAGCAGTACCAGGCCGGGTTCTACGGCCTGTCGACCGCCGGCAACGTGGTCCTGTTCGTGGTCGTCACGGCGATCATGGTCCCGATCTCGTGGCTCCTGAACCGCAAGGAGGCGGACCTGTGACCGCCGTCACCAGCCCCCGCCGGACCGCCGGCCGTGCGCCGACGCCGGCGAGCCGGAACCGCCACCCGGGCCGGACCCGCCGGTGGATCATCGGCTCGATCGCCATCGTCGTCAGCTTCGTGGTGTTCCTGGTGCCGTTCGTCTTCGTCCTGCTGCAGGCCATGAAGAACCCGGCCGAGGCGAACCAGCTCGGCTTCAGCCTGCCGACCGAGTGGCAGCTCTGGCAGAACCTGCAGGCCGTGTTCGGATCCGGTGACGGCGTGATCGTCCGCGCGTTCCTGAACAGTGCGGTCCTGACCGTGGGCAGCGTGATCGTGATGGTCGTGTTCTCCGCGATGGTCGGGTACGTGCTGCAGCGTCGCCCGAGCAAGTGGAACGGCGTGATCAACTTCTTCGTCCTGGCGGGCCTCATCGTCCCGCCCGCGATCGTCCCGACGATCTGGGTGCTGCAGGGGCTCAACCTGTTCAAGACCATGGGCGGGATGATCCTCATCGAGGCGACCTTCGGCCTGTCGTTCTGCATCCTGCTCTTCCGGGCGTTCGTGGCGACGATCCCGAAGGAGCTCGACGAGGCAGCCGTCCTCGACGGCGCCGGACCGATCCGTCTGTTCTTCGGCGTCGTGCTGCCGCTGCTCAAGCCGGTCATCATCACGGTCGTGCTCGTGCAGTCCGTCACGGTGTTCAACGACTTCACGAACCCGCTGTACTTCCTGCCGGGATCCGAGAACGCCACGGTGCAGCAGACGCTCTACTCGTTCCAGAGCCAGTCGGTCAGCCAGCTCAACCTGCTGTTCACCGACGTCCTGCTCATCACGATCCCGCCGCTCATCCTCTACATCTTCTTCAACCGCCAGATCGTCGCCGGAATGACCAGCGGCGCAGTCAAGGGCTGACGCCCGACCCCGGCCTGGAGGCGCAACCCGCCTCCGCCGCACCGCCCACCCGGGCGGGCGGCCGGGCCCCGGACCCCCGCACCGGTCGACGACGACCGGTCGCGTGAAAGGACACACCACATGACCGCCTGGACAGCACCGTTCATCACGAGCGACGCCGACCTCGGGAGCGCACCGATCCTGCGCCGTGAGTTCACCCTCGACGACGGCCACGGCGCCGTCACGAGCGCGACCCTCGACGTCAGCGCCCTCGGCGTCGTCGAGGCGTGGCTCGGTGGCGAACGCGTCTCCGACCACCTGCTCGAACCGGGGTGGACGAGCTACGAGTGGCGCATCCGCGTCGTCTCGCACGACGTCACGGCGCACCTGACCGGTACCGGCTCGGGCGAGGCGGCAGTCCTCGCACTCGTCCTCGGCAAGGGCTGGGCCGCCGGGCGCCTCGCGTGGGGTGGTGGCGGCGGCTGGTACGCCGACGAGCCCGCCGGGTTCGCCGAGCTCCGCATCACCTTCGCCGACGGCCACGAACAGCTCGTCGCCACCGACACGGACTGGCAGGCCCTGTCCAGCGCGATCACCGCCGACCAGCTGTACGACGGCGAGGACATCGACGCCCGGCTCCGCGACGGCTCCTTCCTGACGCCCGGCGAGGTCACCACGCCGAGCGTCGACGGCCACGAGGGACGCACCAGCGCCGTGCGCACCGTCGACATCGGCGAGCGCGAACTCGTCGCCGACACCGTGCCGCCGGTCCGACCCCTCGCCGAGATCGCCCCCGTCGAGGTCTGGACGAGCCCGTCCGGCGCGACGCTGATCGACTTCGGCGTGAACCTGGTGGGCTGGCTCCGCGTGGTCGCCTCTGGGCCCGCGGGCACGGTGCTGACCCTGAAGCACGCCGAGGTCCTCGAGCACGACGAGCTCGGCACCCGCCCGCTGCGCACCGCGAAGGCGACGGACCACTTCACCCTGAGCGGCAGCGAGGACCACTTCGAGCCCCGCTTCACCTTCCACGGCTTCCGGTACGCCCAGGTCGACGGCTGGACCGGCACGCTCGACGAACTCCGATCGGCCGTCACCGCGGTGCAGGTCGGCTCCGACCTGACCCGGACGGGCACGTTCGAGTCCAGCCACGAGCTGCTCAACACGTTCCACGACAACGTCATCCGGGGCATGCAGGGCAACTTCCTGAGCGTCCCGACCGACTGCCCGCAGCGTGACGAGCGCCTCGGCTGGACGGGCGACATCGCGGCGTTCGCGCCGACGGCGTCCTACCTGTTCGACACCCGCGCGTTCCTGGGCGACTGGCTCCGCGACGTGTGGCTCGAGCAGCAGCACGCCGACGGTGTCATCCCGTTCGTGGTGCCGGACGTGCTCAAGTACTCCCCCGCCGAGGACTTCGGCACCCCCGACGCCACCGCCATCTGGTCGGACGCCGGCGTCTGGGTGCCGTGGACCCTGTACCAGGCGTACGGCGACACCGCGGTGCTCGAGGAGCAGCTCGACTCGATGACGGCGCACCTCCGCCGCATCAAGGGCCACCTGTCACCCGAGGGCCTGTGGGACACCGTCTTCCAGTTCGGCGACTGGCTCGACCCGGACGCCCCGCCGGAGGACGCCGCCAAGGCGAAGGCCGACCCGGGCGTCGTCGCGACGGCGTGCGCGTACCGCAGCGCGACCCTGGTGGCGCAGGCGGCGCGGTTGACGGGCCACGAGGCGGAGGCGACGGAAGCCGAGGAGATGGCCACGGGCCTCCAGGCCGCGTTCCGTCAGCACTACGTGACCGACGGCCGCATCCGGAGCGACTGCACCACCGTCTACGCGCTCGCGATCGTGTTCGGCATCCTCGACGAGGACGACGAGCGCCGTGCGGGCGACCGCCTGGCGGAGCTGGCCGAGCAGTCCGGGTACCGGATCTCGACGGGCTTCGCGGGTACGCCGTTCATCACCGACGCGCTGACGCAGACCGGCCACCTCGACGACGCGTACCGGCTGCTGCTGCAGACGGAGTGCCCGTCGTGGCTGTACCCGGTGACGATGGGTGCGACGACGGTCTGGGAGCGCTGGGACTCGATGCTGCCGGACGGCACGATCAACCCGGGTGAGATGACCTCGTTCAACCACTACGCACTCGGTGCCGTGGCGGACTGGATGCACCGGGTGGTGGGCGGCCTGTCGGCGCTCGAACCGGGGTACGCCTCCGTGCTCATCGCGCCGCAACCGGGCGGCGGCCTGACGTGGGCGTCGACCTCGCTCGACTCCGTGCACGGGCACATCGCGGTGCGGTGGGAGCTCGTCGACGGCGAGCTGCTCGTCCGTGCACAGGTGCCGGAGGGCGTCACCGCAGTCGTGCGCTTGCCGGGTGCTGCGGAGCAGCGGCTCGGCGCTGGCTCGCACGAGCTGCGCGCGCCGGCTGCGGTCCCCGCGGCGTAGCGCGGGGAGCGGACGGTGGGCTGGTCACGGTGGGTGCGCGGGACGCCTGACGGCGCTCGCCCGGCGTCGCGCCCCCGGGCGGTCTTCGCGCCCCGACTCTCCGGGGCGCGAAGGCCGCAACGGGGCGCGCAGCCCGCGCCCGTCCCGCATCGCGCCCCCGTGCGCGCATCGCGCCCGCGCCCGTCCCGTGTCGCGCCCCCGTGCGCGCATCGCGCCCCGACTCTCCGGGGCGCGAAGACCGCAACGGGGTGCGCGACGCAACACACCCCACACGGTTGCGGCAGACCGCCGCGACCCGTACTGTATGAAACGATTCAATCGCACACGAGGAAGTGACACGATGACATCGACCCCGACCTTCACCGGCATCGCCGACCAGCTCGCACGACAGCAGATCGAGCTGCCCAGCTGGGCCTTCGGCAACTCCGGCACCCGCTTCAAGGTGTTCAGCACGCCCGGCACCCCGCGCGACCCGTACGAGAAGATCGCCGACGCCGCCCAGGTGCACAAGTACACGGGCCTCGCACCGACCGTGGCCCTGCACATCCCGTGGGACCTCGTCGACGACTTCAGCGACCTCAAGCGGCACGCCGAAGAGCACGGGGTGTCGCTCGGCACCGTGAACTCGAACACGTTCCAGGACGACGACTACAAGTTCGGTGCCCTGACCCACGTCGACGAGACGATCCGGCAGAAGGCGATCGACCACCACCTGCGCTGCATCGACGTGATGGACGCCACCGGCAGCCGCGACCTGAAGATCTGGCTCGCCGAGGGCTCGAACTACCCCGGGCAGGAGGACATGCGCTCCCGCCAGGACCGCCTGCACGAGTCGCTCAGCACGATCTACGACCGCCTCGGTGCCGACCAGCGCCTGGTGCTCGAGTACAAGTTCTTCGAGCCGTCGTTCTACCACACCGACGTTCCGGACTGGGGCACGAGCTACGTGCAGACGGCCGCGCTCGGTGACAAGGCGATGGTCTGCCTGGACACCGGCCACCACGCCCCCGGCACGAACATCGAGTTCATCGTGATGCAGCTCCTGCGCCTCGGGAAGCTCGGCAGCTTCGACTTCAACTCGCGGTTCTACGCCGACGACGACCTGATCGTGGGCGCAGCGGACCCGTTCCAGCTGTTCCGCATCCTGGTCGAGGTCATCCGCGGCGGCGGCTACGACAACCACGACGTCGCGTTCATGCTCGACCAATGCCACAACATCGAGGACAAGATCCCCGGTCAGATCCGCTCCGTGCTCAACGTGCAGGAGATGACGGCCCGGGCACTGCTCCTCGACCGCGTGGCCCTGACCGCAGCGCAGGAGGCCCACGACGTCCTCGGCGCGAACGAGGTCTTCATGGACGCGTACCAGACCGACGTCCGGGCGGACCTCGCCGCGTGGCGCGAATCCCGCGGTCTGCCGGCGAACCCGATGCGCGCGTACCTGGACTCCGGGTACCAGCAGTCGATCGCCGAGGACCGCGTCGGCGGCGTCCAGGCCGGTTGGGGCGCGTAGACACATGGCACACACACTGGAGGCTCGGGTGGACCCCGCAACGCACGGCACCGACGCAGACACCACGATCAGTGCACTCATCGCGCGCTCGAACGCGCTCGGCTCGGATCCGCGGATCACGAACTACGCCGGCGGGAACACCTCGGCGAAGGGCACCGACACCGACCCGGTCACGGGCGAGCCGGTGGAGCTGCTCTGGGTGAAGGGCTCCGGGGGCGACCTCGGGACCCTCACCCCGGCGGGCCTCGCGGTCCTGCGCGTCGACCGCGTCCGTGCCCTCCAGGACGTCTACCCGGGGGTGGAGCGCGAGGACGAGATGGTCGCCGCGTTCGACTACACGCTGCACGGCAAGGGCGGTGCTGCCCCGTCCATCGACACGGCGATGCACGCCCTGGTCGACGCCGCGCACGTCGACCACCTGCACCCGGACGCCGGCATCGCCATCGCGACGGCGGCGGACGGACCGGCTCTGACGTCGACGATCTTCGGCGACACGGTGGTGTGGGTGCCGTGGCGCCGACCCGGGTTCCAGCTCGGGCTCGACATCGCCGCGATCAAGCGGGACAACCCGCAGGCGATCGGCACGATCCTCGGCGGCCACGGCATCACGGCTTGGGGCGAGACGAGCGAGGAGGCCGAGGCGAACTCGCGCTGGATCATCGACACCGCCGAGCAGTACATCGCGGAGCACGGGAAGGCCGACCCGTTCGGCGGGACCCGAGCAGGCTTCGAGGCGCTGCCGACCGACGAACGCCACGCACGCGCCGCCGCCCTCGCACCGACGATCCGCGGCATCGCCGGGCGCGACAAGCCGGTGGTGGGGCACTTCACCGACAGCGACGTCGTGCTCGACTTCCTGGCGTCGTCGCGCGCCGAGGAGCTCGCCGCGCTCGGCACGAGCTGCCCCGACCACTTCCTGCGCACCAAGGTGAAGCCCCTCATCCTCGACCTGCCCGCCACCGCGAGCGTCGACGAGCAGACCGCCCGCCTGCACGAACTCCACGAGCAGTACCGCGCGGACTACCAGGCCTACTACGACCGCCACGCGAACCCGGACTCCCCCGCGATCCGCGGTGCCGACCCGCTCATCGTGCTGGTGCCCGGCGTCGGGATGTTCTCGTACGGCAAGGACGCCCAGACCGCCCGCGTCGCCGGCGAGTTCTACGTGAACGCCATCAACGTCATGCGCGGCGCCGAGTCGTTGAGCACCTACGACCCCATCGACGAGGCCGAGAAGTTCCGCATCGAGTACTGGGCCCTCGAAGAGGCGAAGCTGCAGCGGATGCCGGCCCCCAAGAAGCTCGCCACCCGCATCGCCCTGGTCACCGGAGCCGCGAGCGGCATCGGCAAGGCGATCGCGAAGCGCCTGGCCGCCGAGGGTGCCGCGGTCGTCATCGCCGACCTCGACCTGACGAAGGCGCAAGACGCTGCGGCCGAGATCGGGAACACGGACAGGGCCATCGGCGTCGCGGCGAACGTGACCTCGGCAGCGGACATCGAGCAGGCGATCCAGCAGACCCTCCTGCACTTCGGCGGCCTCGATCTCGTCGTCAACAACGCCGGACTGTCGCTCAGCAAGAGCCTGCTCGAGACCACCGAACAGGACTGGGACCTGCAGCACGACGTCATGGCGAAGGGGTCGTTCCTGGTGTCCAAGGCGGCGGCGAAGGTCCTCATCGAGCAGGGCCTCGGCGGCGACATCGTCTACATCTCGTCGAAGAACTCGGTGTTCGCCGGTCCGAACAACATCGCCTACTCGGCGACCAAGGCCGACCAGGCACACCAGGTCCGGTTGTTGGCGGCGGAGCTCGGCGAGCACGGCGTCCGCGTCAACGGGATCAACCCCGACGGCGTCGTCCGTGGCTCGGGGATCTTCGCGAGCGGCTGGGGAGCGAACCGCGCGAAGACCTACGGCATCGAGGAGCAGGACCTCGGCGCGTTCTACGCCCAGCGCACCATCCTGAAGCGCGAGGTCGTGCCCGAGAACGTCGCGAACGCCGTCTACGCCATCTGCACCGACGACTTCTCGCACACGACCGGGTTGCACGTGCCCGTCGACGCGGGTGTCGCCGCCGCGTTCCTGCGCTGATGCAGAACAAGCTGATGTCCGACAAGAGGTAAGAGCATGTCCACCAGCGGCACCGTCGCCGCCGTCGACCTCGGGGCCACCAGCGGCCGCGTGATCCTCGGGCACGTCGACACCGACGGCGTCCGGATGGAGCACGTCGCCCGGTTCCCGAACGGCCCCGTGACCCTGCACGAGCACGACCGCGAGGCCCTGCACTGGGACGTCGTCGAGCTCCACCGACAGGTGACCGACGGCCTCCGTCAGGCGTTCGCCACGCACCCGGCGATCGTCAGCATCGGCATCGACTCGTGGGCGGTCGACTACGGCCTGCTGCGCGACGGTCGGCTGCTCGGCCTGCCGTACCACTACCGCGACGAGCGGCACGAGGGCGGCGTCGACCGCGTGCACCGACGGATGGACGCGGCCGAGCTGTACGCCCGGAACGGTCTGCAGCACCTGCCCTTCAACACGGTGTTCCAGTTCGCCGCCGACCCGTCGCCGCAGCTCGCGCAGCGGGCGCTGCTCGTCCCCGACCTGCTCGGCTACTGGCTCACCGGTGTCGAGGCGGCCGAGCGCACGAACGCGTCGACGACCGGGGTCCTGAACGCGACGACCCGCGGGTGGGACCCGGCGTTGCGGGCTGCTGCGGGCCTCCCGGCGGGCCTCCTGCCCACCCTGCGCGACCCGGGCGACCGACTCGGGCCCCTGCTGCCCGCCGTCGCCGACCTGGTCGGCGGCACCGCGCCCGTCACGCTGGTCGGCTCGCACGACACGGCCTCGGCCGTCGTCGCGGTCCCCGCGACCGAACCGGACTTCGCGTACATCTCCTCCGGCACCTGGTCACTCGTCGGCGTCGAGCTCGACGCACCCGTCCTGTCGGACGCGGCGCGCGACGCGAACTGCACCAACGAGGGCGGGGTCGACGGCCGCGTCCGGTTCCTGAAGAACGTGTCCGGACTGTGGTTGCTGTCCGAGAGCGTCCGCACCTGGGAACGTGACGGCGCGAGCATCGACCTGGAGGCCCTGCTCGCCTCCGCCGCGGCCGTCACGGCCCCGGTCCCCATCTTCGACCCCGCCGACGAGTCGTTCACGGCGCCCGGCGACATGCCCGCGCGCATCGCCGCCTGGTGCGGCGACCACGGGCTGAGCGCGCCCGCGTCGCGGGCCGAGTTCGTGCGCTCGATCCTCGAGTCGCTGGCCGCCGCGTACGCGGAGACACTTGCAACGATCAGCACCATCACGGGGAAAGACGTCCGACAGGTGCACATCGTCGGCGGCGGATCGCAGAACCGACTGCTCTGCCAGCTGACGGCCGACCGCACCGGGCTGCCCGTCCTGGCCGGGCCCGTCGAGGCGACAGCGCTCGGCAACATCCTGGTGCAGGCGCGGGCAGCCGGGCTCGGTGGCCTGCGCGGCGCCTCGCTCGAGGCCCTGCGCGCGACCATCGCCCGCACCGTCGAACCCGTCCGGTACACCCCGCGTTCCTCCGACGCTTCCCTCCGCCAATCCACCTCGAGACGTAGGATGTCTGTATGACCTCGACCGACGACCAGCACCGCGTCGACCCCGCCACGGGCGCACCGGCAGCCACCCCGGGCACACCGTCGGCCCGGCGGACCCCGATCAAGCGGCAGCTGCCGACCGTGCGGGACCTCGCACCGCTCATGCAGTTCAAGAAGCCTTCGCTGCCGGGTCGGCGTCAGCGCCTCGAACAGGCCCTGACGATCTGGGACCTGCGCGACATCGCCGCCCGCCGCACGCCGAAGGCCGCGTTCGACTACACCGAGGGCGCCGCCGAGGCCGAGATCTCGCTCGCGCGCGCCCGCCAGGCGTTCGAGGACATCGAGTTCACGCCCGCGATCCTGCGCGACGTGTCGTCCGTGGACACCTCGCGCTCGGTGTTGGGTGCGCCGGTCGCGTACCCGTTCGGCATCGCCCCCACCGGGTTCACGCGCATGATGCAGACCGAGGGCGAGCGTGCCGGAGCCCGGGCAGCCGGACGCGCGGGCATCCCGTTCTCGCTCTCCACCATGGGCACCACGGCGATCGAAGACGTCCGCGACGCCAACCCGAACGGCCGCAACTGGTTCCAGCTGTACATGTGGAAGGACCGCGAGAAGTCGATGGCGCTGGTCTCCCGCGCCGAGAAGGCCGGGTTCGACACGCTGCTCGTCACCGTGGACGTGCCCGTCGCCGGCGCGCGTCTGCGGGACAAGCGCAACGGCTTCTCGATCCCGCCGCAGCTGAGCGCCCGGACCGTGCTGAACGCCATCCCGCGACCGTGGTGGTGGTTCGACTTCCTGACCACCGAGCCGCTGGCGTTCGCGTCGCTCGACCGGTGGTCCGGCACCGTCGGGGAGCTCCTCGACCACATGTTCGACCCGACCGTCACCTACGAGGACCTCGCCTGGATCCGCGACCAGTGGAAGGGCAAGGTCGTCGTCAAGGGCGTGCAGTCCCTGGCCGACGCCCGTCGTCTGGCGGACATGGGCGTCGACGGGATCACGCTGTCGAACCACGGCGGACGCCAGCTCGACCGGGCACCCGTGCCGTTCCACCTGCTGCCCTCCGTGGTGAAGGAGGTCGGCATGGACACCGAGGTGCACCTCGACACCGGCATCATGTCCGGCGCGGACATCGTCGCCGCCGTGGCGCTCGGTGCGAAGTTCACCATGGTCGGCCGCGCGTACCTGTACGGGCTGATGGCGGGCGGCGAGGCCGGTGTCGACCGGATGATCCAGATCCTGTCGGAGCAGATCGAGCGCACGATGCGGCTGCTCGGGGTCACGTCGCTCGACGAGCTCGAGCCCGGTCACGTGACGCAGCTGCAGCGCTTGCAGCCGGTGCCGCGCGGCTGAGGCGGCGGGCGCGGGCTGCCCGCCGTTCACCGCGCGTTCGGGTGCCGATTCGGGCGATTACCCCCGAACGGGGCACAAATGATGCAAGATGTCCGTGGACGCGTCACCGAACCCCTCGGCATCCTGCCCCCTGGCGCGCCGTCCCCTCCCCGCAT
>NZ_CACSJV010000076.1:0-10697 GCF_902706105.1 Curtobacterium sp. 18060
GGGCTCCTTCGCGGGGTGGACCGGTCGACGGTGACGGGGACCGGGCCATGCTACCGAGCCGGCGGTCGGAGGGTGGTGCTCAGGCTGAGCCGCGCCAGACCACCTCGGTCGGCAGGATGAGTCCGTGCGGGCCCTCGTCGGCACCGGCGATCTGCGCGAGCACCTGCTGCGCCGCGCTCTCGCCGAGGGTGTGCGCGGGTTGCCGGACCGTCGACAGCGGCGGATCGCAACGCAGTGCCCAGGCGCTGTCGTCGAAGCCGACCACGCCGACGTCACCGGGGACCGACCGGCCGCTGCGCTGCAGGACGTCCATCGCGCCGGCAGCCACGGCGTCCGAGGCGGCGAACACCCCGTCGAGGTCGGGGGCCCGGTCGAGGAGCTCACGCATGCCGTCGGCGCCGGCGGTGTAGCTGAACAGCGGGTTGCGGGCCACCAGCTCGGGGTCGAAGCGGTCGCCGAGGGCCGCGGTGAAGCCGGCCAGTCGGTCCTGCCCCGAGTCGCGGTCGAGCCCGGACGCGAGCATGCCGATCCGCTTTCGGCCGGTGGCGACCAGGCGCCGGGTGATCTGCTCGGCGGCCGCGCGGTTGTCGATGCCGATGTACGAGATGTTCGCGGCGTCGGACGGGTGGCCGACGAAGCACGCCGGCATGCCGATCTCCTCGATCGCCCGGGTGATCGGGTCGCCGTCGCGGGCGGACAGCACGATGGCACCGTCGACGAACCCGCCGCGCAGGTACTCGACGACGCGCTCGTTGTCGCGGGCCGAGTCGACCATGATCGTGACGAGCTGCTGGTCGGCCTGCGACAACACCGTGTTGGTGCCGATCAGGATGTTGCCGATGTTCGGGTCGTCGAGCACCTGGACCGACGGCTCGTGCACGATCAGGGCGATCGCTCCGGAGCGTCGGGTGACCAGGCTCCGGGCCGCCGCGCTGCGCACGTAGCCGACGCGCCGGACGGCTGCCTGCACGGCTTCGCGGGCTTCGGGCGACACGTACGGTTCGTCGTTCAGGACCCGTGAGACGGTGCCCCGGGAGAGTCCTGATTCGTCGGCGACGTCCTGGATCGTGGCGCGCTGGCGTGCGGTTCGGACCTCGGACATGCGGCAACCATATCCGTCCCACGACGGGCTCCAGCACGCGTCTTGTTGACAGCGGTCCGCTTCTGGTGTTCACTCTGGGAGCGCTCCCAGAACGATCCGAACCCGTTCGATCCGGCTGGACTGGGAGCGCTCCCAGAACCTGGGTGACCTTCGCCGTCGAAGGGGTCGTCAACGACCGGAGCGGCAGCGGTCGCCCCGATCAGCGAGGACCCTGACGTGACCACGACCACCCTGCCGACGCCCGCCACCGGGGCGCTCGGGCTCGGCTCGACCGGGCTCGCCTTCGGGTGCGACTACAACCCCGAGCAGTGGGACCCTGCGGTCTGGGTCGAGGACGTCCGGCTGATGCGCGAGGCCGGGGTGAACCTGGTCGCGATCAACGTCTTCGGCTGGTCGCACGTCGAGCCGCGTCAGGGCGAGTACGACTTCACCGCGCTCGACACCGTCATCGAGCTGCTGCACGGCGCGGGCATCGGCGTCGACCTCGGCACCGGCACCGCCTCGACCCCGCCGTGGCTCACCACGCTGCACCCCGAGGTGCTGCCGGTCGTGGCGGACGGCACCACGCGCTGGCCCGGTGGGCGGCAGGCGTTCTGCCCGAGCTCCCCGGTGTACCGCGAGCTCGCCCTCGCCCTGGTCCGCGCCATGGCGGAGCGCTACGGCGACCACCCCGCGGTGAAGCTCTGGCACGTGTCGAACGAGCTCGGCTGCCACAACGCGCACTGCTACTGCGACGTCTCGGCCGAGGCGTTCCGTGGCTGGCTCCGTGCCCGCTACGGCACCGTCGACGAACTGAACGCCGCGTGGGGCACCTCGTTCTGGAGCCAGCGGTACTCGGCGTGGGAGCAGGTGCTGCCGCCCCGCGCGACGCTGTCGTCCACGAACCCCGCGCAGACCATCGACTTCGACCGGTTCTCGTCCGACGAACTCCTCGGCCACCACCGTGCCGAGGCCGCCGTGCTGCGCGAACTGAGCGACAAGCCCGTCACCACGAACTTCATGGTCGCCGCGCACATCACCGCGCTCGACTACTGGTCGTGGACGGCCGACATGGACGTCATCGCGAACGACCACTACCTCGACCACCGCCTGCCCCGCCCGCACGCCGAGCTCGCCTTCGCCGCGGACACCACCCGCGGACTCGCCGGCGGAGCCCCGTGGCTGCTGATGGAGCACTCGACCGGCGCCGTGAACTGGCAGCCGCACAACGTCGCGAAGGCACCGGGCCAGATGCTGCAGGACACCGTCGCGCACATCGCCCGGGGCGCGGACGGCGTCTGCTTCTTCCAGTGGCGCGCGTCGGTGCAGGGCTCCGAGAAGTTCCACTCCGCACTGCTGCCGCACGCCGGCACCGATTCGCGCACCTGGCGCGAGGTCGTCGCCCTCGGGTCGCTCGTCGAGCGGCTCGGCGAACTGCGCGGATCCCGGGTCGTCGCCGAGGTCGCGCTCGTCTTCAGCTGGGAGAACCAGTGGGCCGCCGACCTGGAGGCCCACCCCACCACTGCGCTCCGGTACCTGGAGCAGGTGCACGCGTTCCACGCCGCGCTCCGGGACCTCGGGGTCACGGTCGACGTCGTCGCGCCGGGCGCCCCGCTCGACGGCTACGCCGCGGTCGTCGTCCCCGAGCTCTACCTGGTGCGCGACGAGCACGCCGCCGTCATCACCGACCACGTCGCCGCCGGTGGCCACGCGGTCGTCACCTTCTTCAGCGGGATCGTCGACGAACGCGACCGGGTCCGCACCGGCGGCTACCCCGGCGCCTTCCGCGACCTGCTCGGCATCCGGGTCGACGAGTTCCTGCCGCTCGCCGCGGACCAGGCGATCGCGCTGTCCGACGGCACCACCGGCACCGTGTGGTCGGAGCCCGTCGCGCTGCGCGGCGCCACGAGCGTCGTCGAGTACGCCGAGGGCCCGCTCGCCGGCTCCGCCGCGGTCACCCGCAACGACCACGGCGCCGGATCCGCCTGGTACACGTCCACCGTGCTCGAGGCCGACGCGCTGCGCGACCTGCTCCGCCGCGTGCTCGCCGAGGCCGGCGTCTCCCCGGATCCCGCGACCGCACCGGGTGTCGAGGTCGTCCGGCGCCGCGACGACCAGCACGAGTGGGTGTTCCTGCTCAACCACTCCGACCAGCCCGCCTCGCACACCGTCACGGGCCACGAGCTCGTCACCGACCGACCCGTCGACGGCGTCACCGTCCTCGACGCCGGCAGCACCCAGATCATCCGCACCGACAGGAACCGATCATGACCACCACCACCCAGCGGCCCCGCGCCGTCCGTCGTCGGGGCGGGGGCTCCCGCTACCGCCTGGCGATCGCGATCTTCGTGGTCCCGTTCGCCCTGCTGTTCACCGCGTTCTACCTCGTCCCGATCCTGTACGCCGTGTGGCAGTCGCTGCAGAAGATCGAGCGCCAGGGCACGTTCGGCGCCCCGACACAGGTGTTCGGCGGGCTGAGCCAGTACGCGCTCGTGTTCCAGAACAGCGCGTTCTGGGACTCGGTGCTCCGCGTGCTGCTGTTCGGTGTCGTGCAGGTCCCCGTGATGCTCGGGCTCGCGCTCCTCTTCGCGCTGCTGCTCGACTCCCCGCTGCTGCGTGGCAAGCGGTTCTTCCGCCTGGCCTTCTTCGCGCCGTACGCGGTCCCCGGTGTCATCGCCGCGATCATGTGGGGCTACCTCTACGCCCCGGACCTGTCGCCGTTCTCCGCCGTGACCTCGAAGGTCGACTTCCTGGGGTCCGGCACCGTGCTCTGGGCCGTCGCGAACGTCGTGACCTGGGTCTTCGTCGGCTACAACATGCTCATCATCTACTCGTCGCTGTTGGCGATCCCGGCCGAGATCTACGAGGCCGCCAAGCTCGACGGGGCCTCGCAGCTCCGGATCGCGCTGTCGATCAAGATCCCCCTGGTCGTGCCGGCGATCGTGCTGACCGCGGTGTTCTCGGTGATCGGGACGCTGCAGCTGCTGACCGAACCGACCGTCTTCCGGCAGTTCACCTCGACGATCTCGTCGACGTTCACGCCCAACATGCTCGTCTACTCGACCTCGTCGGTGCCGAACTTCAACCTGGCGGCCGCGTTCTCGGTCGTCCTCGCCCTCGCCACGTTCATCCTGTCGATCGGGTTCCTCCGACTGACCCAGCGGAAGGCCGCCCAGTGACCGTCCACGCACCCACCCCGGGCCACACCGTGCGTGACGCGGGCCGACCGCTCGAGCCGAACCGGGCCTCCCGTCCGCACCAGCACGGTGCACGCGGGCCGCGGGAGAGCGTCATCTCGCGCAGCGCCGCGATGATCGTGATGGGTGTCTTCACCCTGTACTTCCTGTTGCCGATCTTCTGGCTGCTGGTCTCGTCGACCAAGACGGCCGCGAACTTCAACACCACGTTCTCGCTGTGGTTCAGCGCGACCTCGGTGCAGGACTTCTTCGCGAACCTCGCCGAGCTGTTCACCCGGCAGGACGGCATCTACCTGCGCTGGCTGCTCAACAGCATCGCGTACGCCGGTGTCGCCGGGCTGCTCGGTACCGTGCTGTCGGCGATGTGCGGGTACGCCCTGGCCAAGTACCGGTTCCGTGGGCGTGAGGCGCTGTTCAACACGTTCCTCGGCGGCGTCCTCGTGCCGGCCACGGCGCTCGCCCTGCCGCTGTTCCTCATCTTCAGCCAGGTCGACCTGACCGACACGTTCTGGTCGGTGTTCCTGCCGAGCATCGTCAGCCCGTTCGGCGTCTACCTGTCGCGGTTGTTCGCGGCGTCGAGCGTGCCCGACGAGATCATCGAGGCCGCGCGCATCGACGGCTCCGGCGAGGTCCGCACGTTCTTCACCGTCGCCGTCCGGCTCATGTCGCCGGCGCTCGTGACGATCTTCCTGTTCCAGTTCGTCGCCGTCTGGAACAACTTCTTCCTGCCGCTCGTGATGCTCCGCGACTCGTCGCTGTTCCCCGTCACGCTCGGCCTCTACACGTGGAACTCGAGCGTGAACCAGTACCCCGACCTGCGCACCCTCGTGCTCATCGGATCGTTCGTCTCGATCATCCCGCTGCTCATCGCGTTCCTGAGCCTGCAGCGCTTCTGGCGCTCCGGCCTCGGGTCCGGCGGTCTGAAGTAGCCACCCGACCAGCACTGCCTCCGCACACCAGCCCTCCCCACACCACATCCCGAACGGAAACAGCATGAAGACAACGAAGTTCCTCAGCGTCGCCGCCCTGGCGGTCGCCGCGACCGTCGCCCTCGCCGGCTGCAGCGCCGGCGGCAGCGCCAGCGGCGGCGGTTCCTCCGACACCGCAGCCGCGAGCTGCAAGCCCTCGAGCGGCAAGGTCACGCTCGACTTCACGACCTGGGTGCCGAACATGGACAAGGTCGTCGCCATCTGGAACAAGGCGAACCCGGACATCCAGGTGAAGACCTCGATCGTCGCGAACGGCAACAGCGGGACGTACCAGAACTTCTTCAACCAGCTCAAGGCGAAGCAGGCGCCCGACATCGGCCAGGTCGAGTACGACACCCTGCCGGCCTTCCGGGTGCAGGGCGGCCTCGAGGACATCGGTGCGTGCTCCGGCATCTCGGCGGCGAAGAAGGACTTCTCCGACGGCCTCTGGAACCAGGTCACCTTCGGCGAGTCGAAGTCCGTCTACGCCGTGCCGCAGGACTCCGGTCCGATGGCGCTGTACTACCGCAAGGACCTGTTCGAGAAGGCCGGGCTCGACGCCCCGAAGACGTGGGAGGAGTACGCCGAGGACGCCGTCAAGATCAAGGCGCTCGGCGGCAACATCACGAACTTCGCCAAGGGTGACGTCAACCAGTTCGCCGGGCTCGTGTCACAGGCCGGCGGCCAGTGGTTCGCGAACTCGGGTGACTCGTGGAAGGTCGACCTGACCGACGCGAAGTCGAAGAAGGTCGCCGACTACTGGCAGGACCTGATCGACAAGAAGCTCGTCAACACCCTGCCGAGCTTCACCGACCAGTGGAACGCCGCGTACGACAGCGGCCAGGACTGGACCTGGGTCTCCGCCGTCTGGGGTGCGAACACCATCTCGAGCGGTGCGCCGTCGACCTCCGGCAAGTGGGCCGTCGCGCCGATGCCGCAGTGGAGCGAGGGTGAGTCGAAGTCGGCCGCCTGGGGCGGTTCGTCGAACGTCGTCTTCGCCGGCAGCGAGCACCCCGCCGAGGCGTCGAAGTTCCTGGTCTGGCTGAACACATCGACCGAGGCGCTGTCCGCACTGAACAAGGAGGCCAACCTCTACCCGGCGTCCTCCACCGGTGCCGAGCTCCCCGCGCTGACCGAGGGACTCCCGTTCTACGGCAACCAGAAGATCTACGAGGAGTTCGCGACCGCGGCGAAGGACATCCAGCCCTTCACCTGGGGTCCGACGATGACGCAGACCTACTCGGACGTCTCCGACGGTTTCGGCTCGGCGGCGTCCGGTGACGGCACGCTGCTCGAGGCACTCGAGTCCGGGCAGTCCAAGACGGTGGCGGCGCTCAAGGCGCAGTCGATCCCGGTCAAGGGCTGACAGCGCTGACGCGCTGACGGCGGACGGGAGGCACGGTGCCAGCTGGCACCGTGCCTCCCGTCCGTTGCTCGGTCACGCTGGCAAGCGCGGCATGTGATGTGCTGCCGTTTGCGATAATCGCAAGTACGCTAGCGACATGGCCGGATCCCTGGAACAACGTGTCGAAGCCGTCATCACATCGGTCGACCTCGGGCGAGCGGACTTCGCAGCCTCCATCGGCATCGACGCGAGCAAACTCTCGAAGTCGCTCTCGGGTCGGCGACGGTTCTCCTCCCTTGAACTGGCCAGGATCGCCGACGTGGGCCGTCGCAGCGTCGATTGGCTGATCACTGGACGTGAGCCGTTCCGACCGGTGTTCGCCCAGCGCGCCCGGCTCGCTGGTGTCGATGACGAAGCGGGGGCGAGGACGGTCGAACTCCTCGCCACTGGCGTTCGTGGCCTCGCAGCGGTCGACCGCCCGTTGGTCCTGCCTGAGCTCCCGCAGCTCGCCCAACGGTCGGGCTGGTACACGGTCGAGGCGGCTGAGCTCGCGCGTCGCTTCGTCGCGGCGATCGGTCGACCGCTCGGCGGCCTGTCGACGCACGATCTCATCTTGGCCATCGAACGCGTCTTCGGCGTGATGGTCGTCGTCACCGACCTGCCGGAGGGGATCGACGGTCTCTCGTACGAGGACGCGCACTGCCGGGTGATCCTCCTCGCGACCACCGACCGGCCCCTGCGTCAGCGGTTCACGCTCGCGCACGAACTCGCGCACATCGCCTTCGGTGATGCTCGTCAGGGCATGCTCCAGGAACGAATGGGGACGGCGCGCTCGAACGTCGAGCGGCGCGCGAACAGCTTCGCCGCGGCATTCCTCGCCCCCGCGGACGAACTCAGCGCGGCGATCGGCGGGCGCTCGACGGCAGCGGCGTTCCCGGAGCTGGTCGGGCACTTCCAGCTCTCGCCCGAGTCGATGGCATGGCGGCTCTTCAACGAGAAGCACATCGGCGAGACCGACCGAGCAGGTCTGATCGGCCTGCGCGCTCGCTCGATCTACATGCGGCTCGGGAAAGCGGCCGAGTACGTCGACCTGTCGCACGCTGCGGGGGAGCCACGTCCGAGTTGGCTGCTCGTCAACGCTGCCCTCGATGCCTACCGCGACGGCGACACGACGGTGAAGCCCGTCGCGACGCTCCTTGGGTGGGCACCGCAGGATGCCGAGGAGTTCTTCGCGCTGGATGATGGATCGACACCGGTCCCAGAAGCCGGCATGACCGAGAACTGATCGTGGCGCTCCACTGGTTTCCGGACAACTCGCTGATCTGCAACTTCGCTGCCGTCGACGAACTCGACCTCTTGCGTGCCAGCCTCCACGGTGCAGGGAGGGTTGTGGAAGCCGTTGCGTTCGAGATCGAGCGTTCCACAGCCCATGTTCCGAACCTCGCCCGGCTGGACCTCCACGACTGGTTCGGTCCGGCGATCGAGTTCCGCGATGTAGTCGATCAGCTGCAGATCGAAGCGGTGCGCACGGCTCGCTTCGGCGGTGGCGACGAGAAGCCCCTCGAACACCTCGGTGAGAGTCAGACGCTCCACCTGCTCCGGACCCGCGCGGAGTTCGCGGGAAGCTTCTGGATGAGTGAGGACGGCGGGTCGCTCAGAGTGGCCGGGCGCATGGGCATCGTCACTCGAGACACGCGTGCTGTCCTCGAGGAACTCGTCGCGTTCGGTGAGGTGACGGCGCAGCGGGCTTACACGATCGCCGTCGCGATCGAGCAGGCCGATCGGCCGATCCTCAGGATGCCGACGTCCTCCCGCGACCTGTCGTGATCGGACCGGAGGCGCGCTGCGAGCTGGCGCAGTTGTTCTGAGACCAGTGTCAGGCGTCGAGGGCGCGTCGTGCGGCCGCCACGACCTCGGCGTCGGTCACGAAGTGCGCCGAACCGTCGTCGGCCCCGCCCATCGGGACCCCGGCGTGGGCGCTGTCCGGCGCGGGACGCTTGGCCGACAGGTGCACGGCGGCGGCACCGGTCGCGACGAGCGCCGGGATGTCGGCCGGGGTGACACCGGCACCGGCCATGACCTGCACGGGCCCGGCGGCGTCGACCATTCGCGCGATCGTGGCAGCGCCGGCTCCCGCGGTGGGGGCGCCGCCGGAGGTCAGCGCGCGGGTGAACCCGAGGGCGGCGAGCGTGGCTGCTGCGGCGACGGGGTCCACCGCGTGGTCGATCGCCCGGTGCAGGGTGATCTCGGCGGTCGTGCTGACCGAGCGGGCGGCGTCGACGAAGCGGCGCAGGGCGTCCTCGTCGAGGGTCCCGTCCGGGCGCAGCGCACCGACGACGACGCCGGCGGCTCCGGAGCGCAGGACCGTCCGGACCTCGCGCACCATGAGCTCGACCTCGTCGGGGGTGTGCACGAACCCGCCGGGGCGGCACCGGACCAGCGCGTGCGCCGGGATCCCGGTCTCGTGGGTCGTCTCGACCAGGGCCTGCGACGGGGTCAGCCCGCCGAGCTCGAGCCCGACGCAGAGCTCGACCCGGTCGGCCCCGCCGTCCCGTGCGACGACCGCACCCTGCGGCGAGGTGACCGCGATCTCGAGTGCAACGGGCGAAGGGGTCATGCAGAGGCTCCGAGTGGCTGGTCCGAGGCCGGGATGATCCTGGCGGTCAGGTCCGGGGCCTCGGGGAACACCCGATCGTAGGGGAACATCGGCCGCTCGATCCTGTGGTGCCCGAGGCGGAGCAGGTCCTGGTCGACACCACCCGGGGTGAGCGCGAGCATCCAGTCGGCGGCCATGTCGAACAGCTCCGGCTCGAGGTACCCGATCTTCACCACGACGACGTCGGCCTGCCGCGGTGCCAGGTCGAGGTCGGTGAAGTCGTGCTCGTGGTGGTACGGCTTCCGGAGCTTCGTCAGGATCGCGAAGACGCTGCCGACCTGCAGCACGACCTCGGTCTCGGCGTCGCGGTCGCCGTGCTTGATCGCGTGGACCCGCCCCATCATGGTGATCGGTCCGGCGTGCACGGCATCGACCGACGCACCGGCGGTCACCGTGACGGTCGCACCCACACCGGCCTCGACCGCGGTCGCCACGGCGGCGGCGCCGGGGACGCTCGCGTAGATCAGGGTGGGGCCGTCGGCGCTCGCGAAGGCCGGGTTCGCGAGCACCTGCGTCAGTCCCCAGGTCATGTCGCCGGAGCCGCCCGCGGTGGGGTTGTCGCCGGAGTCGGACACGAAGAACGGGTGTGCGGCGCCGGGTGCGAGCGCGGCGGCGAGGCACTCGTCGAACGTGCCGGTGGGTGCGACGAAGACGAAGTCGTCGCGGACGTCCCAGAAGGCACGGGCGAGGCGCTCGGCCCCGGCGGCGACGGCGGCCTCGTCCCACCCGGTGACGACGGTGACGGCCTGGTCGCGGGGCTGGTCCGCCCAGGCGTAGCCGACCCAGATCGCGGCGTCGAGCACGCCGTCGGTCTGCTCGACGAGCGGCACCTGGGCGTACAGCGAGGCGGCGGGTTCGAGGCGGGTCGAGGTCTGCTCGCCGGGCAGCAGGACGGGGATCGGGATCCAGGCCTTCACGGGGCGCTGCGCTCCGGCAGGACGCGCGGTGAGCACGTCGACCAGGTTCCGGACGGCACGTTCCTTGGTCTCCATGGCGTCCTCGTGCGGGGCCATCCGGTAGCAGGTGACGAGGTCGACCTGGTGGGCGAGCTCGCGCGTGACGTTGCCGTGCAGGTCCATCGACGCCGACACGATGACGTCCGGGCCGATCACCGCACGGATCCGGCCGAGCAGGTCCGCCTCGGCGTCGTCGAGGCCCTCGACGACCATCGCGCCGTGGATGTCGTACCAGAGGCCGTCCACGTGCTCGGCGTCGACGATCGCGCGCAGTCGCGTGACGATCTCGGCCGCGAGCTCCTCGTACGACGCCCGGTCCACGATGCCGCCGGGCAGCGCGTGCCCGATGAGCGCCCCGCGGAAGTCCGCCGCGTCCGACATCGCGGACAGGAACGGGTACCGCGCCACGACCTCGTCGCCACGGTCTGGGTGGAACGCCGGTGCGTGGGTGCGGGTGGGGGTGAAGGTCGACGTCTCGATGGCCAGTCCGGCGA
>NZ_CACSJV010000077.1:0-10324 GCF_902706105.1 Curtobacterium sp. 18060
TGCCTGGCGGCCGGAGCCCTGCTGGTGGTGGCGGGGCTGGTGGCGGTGTTCACCAGGCCCCCGCGGTAGCCGGACCGGGTTGTCCGGCGGGAGCCGGACCGGGTTGTCCGGCGGGAGCCGGACCGGGTTGTCCGGCGGGAGCCGGACCGGGTTGTCCGGCGGGAGCCGGACCGGGTTGTCCACAGGGGCCGTCCGGGTGCGCGCGTGCTTCACCCGGACGGCTTAGCATCGTCCACGTGACCGCGACAGACGCCGAGCGGGCCGCCCAGCGCGACGCCACGGAGCCACCCCTCGACCGCAGCGCCCGACTGCGTCGCTGGATGCTGCAGGGCACCCACCAAGGGGCATCCCACCAGGGTCCGCACCAGGTCGAGGTCGAGAAGACCCACCCGTGGTGGCGGGTCATGTGCCTGACCGGCGTCGACTACTTCTCGACCCTCGGGTACCAGCCGGCGATCGCGGCGCTCGCCGCCGGTCTGCTGTCGCCGATCGCCACGATCGTGCTCGTGCTCGTCACGCTGTTCGGCGCGCTGCCGGTGTACCGCCGGGTCGCGAGCGACAGCTTCCGCGGTGCCGGGTCGATCATGATGCTCGAGAAGCTCCTGCCGTGGTGGGCCGGCAAGCTCCTGGTGCTCGTCCTGCTCGGGTTCGCCGTCACCGACTTCATGATCACGATGACGCTGTCGGCAGCGGACGCCACGGCGCACATCGCCGAGAACCCGTACACGCCGCATTGGTTCACCGAGATCCCCGTCCCGCTCACCCTCGCGCTGCTGCTGTTGCTCGGCGTGGTGTTCCTCCGCGGCTTCAAGGAGGCGATCGGCATCGCGGTCGGACTCGTCGCGGTGTTCCTCGCGCTGAACGCCGTCGTCGTGGTGGTCGCGCTCTGGCACGTCTTCGAGCACCCGATGGTCGCCAGCGACTGGTGGTCGGGGCTCACCGCGCAGCACAGCAACCCCCTCGTCATGGTCGGCATCGCGCTCGTCGTGTTCCCGAAGCTCGCGCTCGGCCTGTCCGGGTTCGAGACCGGCGTCGCGGTGATGCCGCAGGTGCGCGGTGACGCGTCGGACGACACGAGTGCCCGGCCCGAGGGTCGGATCCGCGGCACCAAGCGGCTCCTGACCGTCGCGGCCGTGATCATGAGCTCGTTCCTGATCACCTCGTCGATCGCGACGACGTTCCTCATCCCGCAGCACGAGTTCCAGCCGGGCGGCGGTGCGAACGGGCGGGCCCTGGCCTTCCTGGCGCACCAGTACCTCGGTGGGGTGTTCGGCTCGATCTACGACTTCTCGACCGTCGCCATCCTGTGGTTCGCCGGCGCGAGCGCGATGGCCGGCCTGCTCAACCTGGTGCCGCGGTTCCTGCCCCGCTACGGCATGGCGCCGCAGTGGGCGCGGGCGACCCGGCCGCTCGTCATCATCTTCACCCTCATCGCCTTCCTGATCACGATCGTGTTCCGCGCGAACGTCGACGCCCAGGGCGGGGCCTACGCCACCGGCGTGCTCGTCCTGATCACGAGCGCCGCGGTCGCGGTCACCCTGTCGGCTCGTCGCCGGCAGCAGAAGAAGCGCACCATCGCGTTCGGCGTCATCTCGGTCGTGTTCGTCTACACGACGGTCGCGAACGTCATCGAGCGGCCCGACGGCGTCCGGATCGCGGCGATCTTCATCATCGCCATCGTCGTGGTGTCGCTCGTCTCGCGGGTGCGCCGGTCGTTCGAGCTCCGCGCGTCGTCGATCGAGCTGGACGCCACGGCCCGGCAGTTCGTCGAGGCCGACGCCGACCAGTTCAGCGCGGTCTGCATCATCGCGAACGAGCCGGGTGCCGGCACCGCCGAGGCGTACCGGGCGAAGGGGCGCGAGGAACGGCGCGATTCCGGCATCCCGGCGCGCGTCCCGACGATGTTCCTCGAGGTGCTGCCCGCGGACTCGTCCGACTTCGAAGAGGATCTGCTGGTCGAGGGGCACGTCGTGCACGGACACCGTGTGCTCCGGGTCCGGTCCGGCAACGTGCCGAACACGATCGCCTCGACCCTGCTTGCGATCCGCGACACCGCCGGGGTCGTCCCGAGCATCTACTTCGAGTGGAACGAGGGCAGCCCGATCCGGAACGCCCTGCGGTTCGTGTTCACCGGTGCCGGTGACGTCGCGCCCGTCACGCGCGAGGTCCTGCGCGAAGCCGAACCGGACGTCCACCGCCGGCCGTCCATCCACGTCTCGTGACGGGTCCCGCCAGCGCGCGCCGGGTCCCGACGCCCGCCGGTGGGCTCGCCGCGGTGGTCGTCGCCGCCGCGGTCTGGGGGACCACCGGCACCGCGACGCACTTCGCCCCGGGCGTCCCCGCCTTCGTCTTCGGCGCGGTCACCTTCGGGATCGGTGGACTCGTGCTCGCCGCCGTCGCCGGACATGGCACGCTCCGCGCCGTCGCCGAGCGTCGCACGCGGGGGTGGGCGCTGCTCGGCGCAGGGGCGCTCGTCGTCTACGCGGTCGCCTTCTACGCGGCCCTCGCCGACGCGGGCGTCGCCCTCGGCACCACGATCGCGATCGGGTCGTCACCCGTGTTCGCCGGGCTCGTGGAGTGGGTGTCGGACAGGAGGCCCGTCACCGGCAGGTGGATCGTCGCCACGCTGGTGAGCGTGGCCGGCATGGTCGTCGTGACCCTGGCGCGCTCGGAGCACGACGGCGGTGGTGGTGCGCTCGCGCTCGGGGTCGCCAGTGCCCTGCTCGCCGGACTCACGTACGCGCTGTACTCGTGGGCGGTGGCGCGGGGACTGCACGCGGCGGCCGGGGCGGTGTCGGTACCCGGCGGGCCCGGGGTCGAAGCCGTCGCGGCGGGGCTGCCGAACGGCCGCGGGCTCGTCGGCGCCGTGTTCGGCATCGCTGCCGTGCCGCTCGTCGTGCTGGTGCTCGTCGCCGGCGCACCGTCCCTCGGCGAGGGCGACAACTGGCCGGTGTTCCTGTACCTGGCCCTGGTGCCGACGGTGCTCGGGCACTCGCTGTACGCCGTGGGGTTGCGGTCCGTCGGTGCCTCGGTCGCGACCCTGGTGTCGTTGCTCGAGCCCGTGGTCGCAGCGGTGCTCGCCGTGCTCGTCGTCGGGGAGCACCTCGGCGCGACGGGGTGGGTCGGCATCGCACTCGTGGTGGCCGGGCTCGCCGTGCTCGCGGTGCCGGGGCGACGCCTGCGCTGACGCGCGTCAGGCACCGACGTCGTCAGGCACCGACGTCGTCAGTCGTCAGTCGTCAGTCGTCGGCGAGGACCTGGTCCCGCACCTTCCGCCGCAGCACCTTGCCGATCATCGAGCGCGGCAGGTCCTCGACCACGACGACCCGACGCGGCACCTTGTACGCCGCCAGCTGGTCGCGCGCCCACACCCGCAGCGCCGCGGCGTCGAACGAGGACGGGTCCTTCGGCACGACGGCGGCGACGACCTGCTCGTTGCCGCCCTGCGTGATGCCGACGACCGCGACCTCCTTGACGCTCGGGTGCTTGAGCAGTGCGTCCTCGACCTCGGACGGCGACACGTTGAAGCCGCCCGTGATGATGAGCTCCTTCAGTCGGTCGACGATCCGGACGTAGCCGTCGGCGCCGATCGCCACGATGTCGCCGGTGCGGAACCAGCCGTCGGGGGTGAAGACCTCGTCCGTGGCCTCGGCCTTGCCCCAGTAGCCGCGGAACACCTGCGGCCCGCGGACCTGCAGTTCACCGGGCTCGTCGACGCCGAGCACCTTCGTGCTGTCGTCGGGGTCGACCACGCGGGCCTCGGTGGAGGACAACGGCAGCCCGATGGAGCCGAGGCGACGCTCCGGGGACACCGGGTTCGCCATCAGCACGGGGGAGCACTCGGACAGCCCGTAGCCCTCGACCAGGTACCCGCCGGTCCGGGCTTCCCACGGCTCGACGATGTCCTGCGACAGCGGCATGGCGCCCGAGATGCCGATCTCGATGCCCTCGAGCGAGACCTTCGCCGAGTCGGCGGCGTGCTGCAGTCGGGCGTAGATCGGCGGGACGGCGGGCAGGAACGTCGGCGGGTGCTTCTTGATCGCGGTGAGCACGAGCGCCGGGTCGAACGTCGGGAACAGCACGAGCCGCGAGGCCATGCTCATCGCGAAGGTCAGGCACAGCGTGAGGCCGTAGGCGTGGAACATCGGCAGCACCGCGTACACGACGTTGTCGCCCCGACGGATCTGCGGCACCCAGGCGCGAGCCTGCGCGGCGTTGGCCAGCAGGTTCCGGTGCGTGAGGACCGCGCCCTTCGGCGTGCCGGTGGTGCCCGAGGTGTACTGGATCAGGGCGATGTCGTCCGTCGACGGGCGCGGGTGCCGCTTCGACAGCTTGCGGGTGTGGACCAGGTCGTCCCACTTCGTCGTGCCGCGCACCGCGGTGGTGAGCTTCGCGCGGGACTCGCGGGCCTTCGCCACCGGCAGGGCCAGGGCGAGCCGGGTGCTGCGGGGCATCGCGCGGGTCAGGTCGACCGACACGATCGCGTCGAGCTTCACGTCGGCAGGGAAGTCCTGCAGCGTCGCGACGGACTTGTCCCAGGCGATCGCGACCTTGGCGCCGTGGTCCTCGAACTGGTGGCGGAGCTCGCGCGGCGTGTACAGCGGGTTGTGCTCGACCACGATCGCGCCGAGGCGCAGGACCGCGTAGAACGCCACGATGTGCTGCGGGCAGTTCGGCAGCACGATCGCCACCCGGTCGCCGGCACCGACGCCGAGTTTGCGGAGGCCGTTCGCCGCGCGGAGGATCTGCTCCTGCAGGTCGGCGTAGCTGGTCGTCCGCTTGAAGAACTCGAGCGCGACCCTGCCCGGGAACCGTCGCGCCGATTCCTCGACCAGGTCGATCAGGGAACCGTGCTGTTCCTCGATGTCGTGCGGGACCCCCGGCGCGTACGAGGCAAGCCAGGGACGAGGCGTGTCGATGCTCACGCGTCCCAACCTAGCGGGCCACCCCGGCGCCCGCTGGGAAGCATCGGGCGGCATCGGCCGGCATCGGGCGCCATCGGGGTGCACGAAGCCGAGCGCGCTCCCAGGGGGCGGACGGACGATGACGCCATGCCCTCCGTCTCCGATGCCTTCCGCTCCCGCCTCAACGACACGTTCACCGGTGGGGCGACGAGCAAGCCGGAGTGGATCGACGAACTCGAGGCCGGCACCGACGCCGGCTTCTTCGGCCCCGGTTCCGCGACGTGGGCGGTGCACGGCGGCAAGCAGACGATCGTCGCCGGCGTCCGCGCACTCCTCGTGCAGGCCCTGCACCCGGGAGCCCTCGCCGGCGTCGCCGACCACTCCCGCTACCGCGAGGACCCGTTCGGCCGACTCGCCGGCACCATCCGGTGGATCTACACGGTCTCGCACGGCGACACCGCGACCGCCCGCGGAGCGAGCGAGTGGGTGCTGCGCCTGCACGAGCGCGTTCGCGGCCAGTACGTCGACGGCCACGGCGTCGCACGCGACTACGCGGCGAACGACCCCGACCTGGCCCGCTGGGTGCACCTCGCCTTCACCGACGCGTTCCTCCGCGCTGCGCAGCGCTGGGGTGGCCCGATCCCCGGCGGTGCCGACGCCTACGTCCGCGAGTGGGCGACCGCCGGCCGGCTCATGCGCGTCGAGGACGCCCCGGAGTCCGAGGCCGAGCTCCGCGCCCAGATGGACGGGTACCTCGACCGCGGCGAACTGGCCGTCACTGCCCGCACCCGCGACGTCGTCAAGTTCATCAAGAACCCGCCGCTCGCGCTGATGCTGCGGCCCGGCTACCAGGCGCTGTTCCAGGGCGCCGTCTCGACGCTCGACCCCCGCCACCGCTCGATGCTCGGCCTGCGGGCCCCCGCGATCGGGCCCGTCGAACTGCCCGTCGGCCGGGCGACCGGACTCGTGCTCGACGGGATCGGTGGGGTACTCGGCAACCAGACGGGCACCGAGCGCGCTGCGCTCGTGCGCATCGCGCGCCTCGAACGCGAGCGCGGCGCCGTCGCCTGAAACGTCCGCGTGTCACGTGTCGTGGACGTGACCGGAGACGGACGGGAGGCCCGTGGCCAGCTGGCCACGGGCCTCCCGTCCGCTCGTGGGTGCGTCAGAAACCGGACGGCACCCGGGGCGTGTACGCGGACTCGAGTCGCGTCACCTCGTCGTCGGTCAGCGTGATCGCGGCGGCCGCGACCGCGTCGTCGATGTGGTGCTCCTTCGTCGCACCGACGATCGGCGCGCTCACCGCGGGCTTGCCCGCGACCCAGGCGAGGGCGATCTGCGCCATGCTCACGCCGCGGTCACTCGCGATGGACTCGACGGCGCCCACGATCGCGCGGTTCGCGTCCTCGTCCTGGCGGTAGAGCGTCTTGCCGAACTCGTCGGTGCTCGCGCGCGAACCAGAGCCCTCCGCGTCCCACGGCCGGGTGACCTTGCCGCGGGCGAGGGGGCTCCACGGGATCACGCCGACGCCGGTCGCGTGCGCGAAGGGGTGCATCTCGCGTTCTTCCTCGCGTTCGAGCAGGTTGTACTGGTCCTGCATGCTGACGAAGCGGGTCCAACCGTGCAGGTCGGCGACGTGCTGCATCTGCGCGAACTGCCACGTCCACATGCTGCTCGCGCCGAGGTAGCGGGCCTTGCCGGCCTTGACGACGTCGTGCAGGGCCTCCATCGTCTCCTCGATCGGGGTCACCGGGTCGAAGCGGTGGATCTGGTACAGGTCGACGTAGTCGGTGCCGAGACGGGTCAGCGAGGCGTCGATCTCGTGCATGATCGCGGCGCGGGAGAGCCCGGCGCCGTTCCGACCGGGGCGCATCCGGTTGAACACCTTGGTGAGGACCTGGACGTCCTCGCGCGGAGCGAGTTCCTTGAGGAGCGTGCCGGTGATCTCCTCGCTGGAGCCGTCGGAGTACACGTTCGCCGTGTCGAAGGTGGTGATGCCGGCGTCGAACGCGCGACGGACGAAGGGGCGGGCCTCGTCGATGCCGACGCTCCACGCGTGCGAGCCGCGGTCGGGGGCGCCGTAGGACATCATGCCGAGGACCACGGTGCTGATCTCGAGGCCGGAGGCGCCGAGGCGGGTGGTGTTCGTCGTCGCTGCGTTGCTCGGTGCTGCGTTGCTCGGGGCCGCGTTGCTCGGGGCCGCGTTGCCTGGTGCGGCGTTGCTCGGTGCTGCGTTGCCTGATGCTGCGTTGCTCGGTGCTGCGTTGGTCATGCGCTCACCTTGGCATCGCGGCCTGTGACGGCGAGCAGGCGGACCTGGAGTGGGGCGTCCTGGTCGACGTCGACCGGGGCGGCGTACAAGCCGGTCGCGGCGAGGTCCTCGATCTGCGGCTCGAAGTACTCCCACACCGCCTGCACGAGCTCGTCCGGCAGGGACTCGTCCGTACCGGTCGCCCGCGCCAGGTCCCACGTGTGGATGGTGATGTCGCTGGTCTGCTCGGTGAGGTACTGGCCAGCTGGCACGACGTCGGTGCTGAGGTGGACGGGGGTGTCCTGCGGGGCGTTCCGCCAGGCATCGGTCGCCGCGGTCGCGAAGCGCTGCCACTCGGACACGAGGTCGTCGCCGATGAACTCGAGGTCGGCCTCGGCCTGGGCGTAGTCGCACCCGGTGAGGAGCTTCGGGATCCAGCGCTGCTCGTCGACCACGTGGGTCACGAGGTCGCGGGTGGTCCACTCGGAGTCGGGGGTGGCGGCGTCCCAGTCCGTCACGGCGGCGACGCGGCGGCCGAACTCGGCTGCCGCGAGGGCCTGCATCGCGATCCAGTCGGTGGCCATGGTGGTGCTCCTGTTCGTCGGGCTGGCGTGCGGTGCTTCGTGCGGGTGGTGCGTGGTGCGGGTGGTGTGTGCGGGTGGTGCGTGTCGTGCGTTTGTCGTTGTAACTCGGGGGCCGGTGTGCGGATTCCCGCGCGTGCGGGCGTGCCCCTGTCCGCTGCCCAACGCTACGCCGACGAGCCCGGCCGAGCGGGCGAAATGCCGCGGTCGTGCGCGTACCCACCCGGACGTTTCCGCCCGTTCACGCCCGCGCGGGGTCGGTGCGCACTGCACTCGCTGACACCGGAGGGGCGTGCCAGCGCGTGGTCCCTGGGCGAGCGGGCGGAATGCCGGGGTCGAGTTCGAGATGAGGCCGGCATTTCGCCCGTTCGCCCGGTTGCGCTCGCGATGGAGCACCCGCGCGCGTCGCAGCGGGCGGCGGGCGGCGGGCACGGACGCACCCCCGAAGCACCGCGGGCACGACGAACGCCCCGGCTCCGTGGGGAGCCGGGGCGCGTGTCTCGGGTTCGGGTGGTGCTGTTCGGTGCCCTCAGTCAGGCAGCGAGTCCGAAGGGACTCAGGCCGCCTGGAGCACGAACTGGACGTCGAGGTTGATCGTCACGTCGTTGCCGAGGGTGAAGCCACCGGCCTCGAGCGCTGCGTTCCAGTTCACGCCGAACTCGGTGCGGTCGATCTTCGTGGTCGCCTCGGCGCCGAACTTGACCTGGCCGTAGCCGTCGGTCGTGAAGCCACCGAGCTCGGCCTTGAGGACGACGGGCTTGGTGACGCCGCGCAGGGTCAGGTCGCCAGCGATGTGCAGGTCGTCGCCCTTGGCCTCGATGCTCGTCGAGCGGAAGGTGAGCTGCGGGTGCTCCTCGGTGAGGAAGAAGTCGCTCGTCTTCAGGTGCTGGTCGCGCTGCTCCTGGCCGGTGTTGATCGACGCGACGTCGATGTTCGCCTCGACGGTCGACTCGAGGGGGTTCTCGGCGGTGACGACGGTGGCGTCGAACGTCTCGAACTTGCCCTTGACCTTGCTGATGGCGAGGTGGCGGACCGAGAAGGTGACCTCGGAGTGGGTGGGGTCGATCTTCCAGGTGCCGGTCTGGTAGCCGGGGATGGTCGTGGCGGTGAGCGTCATGGTGGTCCTTCTTCCGAACGAGAGTCTGTGGTGCGACGCGATCCATGCGCCTGCATCAACCTGATACTACGCCAGTGTGCACCCTTTTGGTTGAAGCGTCAACCATTGTTCACCGAAGCGTCGCGAAGCGGTGGTCGTGCGGTGCGCTGAGCCCGGCCTGCAGGAGGCGTCTCACACGCTGTACGAATCGATCGACACCTCGGCCGACGTCGTCCGCCGTGGCCCGGACCAACCACCAGTCCACGTCCTTCAAGTGCTCACCGCGGGTGAGGTCCTTCCGGAAGGTGGCCGGGTCGGTGCGGTGGAGATCGCTCTCGTACTCGATCGCCACCCGTGCTGCGGGGTAGGCGAGGTCCACGCACGCGATCCACCTGCCGTCCACGATCACGTCGTGGTTCAGGGCGGGTTCCGGGAGTCCCTGGCGGACGAGGGTCAGCCGTGCCCTGGTCTCACCCGGGGAACGAGAACCCGGCCTGATCTCGGCGAGAGCGTGGCGCAGCTTCACGACGCCCCGGAGCCCGCGCCGCCGGCCGACTGCCAGGATCAGCTCGTCGAGGGTCGCCCATCCGAGCCACCCGACGAGGGCGTCACCCGCGATGATCAGTTCGTCGAGCGTCAACATCGTGCTCAGCGCGACGAACGTGTCCGCTGGCGTCGTCAGACGCACACCTCGGCTGGTGGTCGCACGGACCCTGCCGAGGTGGGCGCGGTGTCCGACGGCGCCGCGGACGCGAAGCGCCTGATCGACCCCGATCGTCGTGACGTGGAGCCGCGGCGAGCCCTCGAGCCGGCGGGGGAGCGGGATGCCGAGGATCGCGGCGGCCGTGACGTGGCTGAACACCTGGTCGGGGCGCAGCCGGGGAGCCAGCGCGCGGGCGCGTTCGTCAACGGTTCGCGGCGGAACCGCGGATCGGGTGCCGTGGAACGGGCGGACGAGGTCACGTGCCTCGAGGCGGCCGCGGGACACCCCTCGATGCAGTGCGTCTCGGACGCGGAACGAGGCGTCCCGCAGCGCCAACGGGAGTCGGCGTCTGGCGGTCATCTCCACATCGTGGAGCCGAGCGGGCGCGACGGTGGCGAGTCGTGCCCCCAGTGTGGACGGCCCGCGATCCTGGCGCCCCTGTGGAGGAATCGCGCCGCGGTCGAGCGGGCGAAACACCGGGGTCCGGCTGCATGGCGACCGCGGCATTTCGCCCGCTCGCGGGGGCGCCCGCCGGCGCGGACCGCAGCGCTGCCCGCCCGGCCGGTCAGCGCAGCGGTCGGGACCGCAGCGACGGCGTCAGCCTGCCCATCGCGGCGAGGCTCCCGCGGTCGCGACATCGTCGACGGCGCGAACGGGCGTATTGCCAGGGTGTCGCCGTCGGGCACGCCGGCATTTCGCCCGCTCGCGGGACGGGATCCACCCTCGCGAGATCCGCGCTCGCGGCGGCCGACCGCACCGCACCCCGCTACGCACCCCCCCCGCCCCACC
>NZ_CACSJV010000078.1:0-9595 GCF_902706105.1 Curtobacterium sp. 18060
CCGCCGGCCCCCGCACACCCCGTCAGGGCCGCGGGGCCTCCGCGATGAACTCGTCGCGCGTGACGCCGACGAGCGCCGTCGTCGCGGCCGCCGCGGCGGCCCCGTCACCCGCGACGAGCGCGTGCCCGACGGACTCGTGGCGGAGTGCTGCCTCGCGCGTCCAGCGCGTGATGGTGTCGCGCGACTCCGACGTGCGGGTGCGCAGCAGCGCCTCGACGGTGCCGGCGAAGTGCGCGAAGACGGCGTTGCCGGAGCCGGTGAGCAGGGCGCGGTGGAAGCGGACGTCGGCCTCGAGGTACGCGCGGCTGTCCTCGCGCGCGCAGGCGGCGAGCATGTCCTGCGCGGCGTCGAGGACTGCGGACGCCCCGGAGCCGCCGGCGGTGAGCGACGCTGCGACGGGTTCGACGCCGAGCCGCAGTTCGAGGAGTTCCCGCTGCTGCACGAAGTAGGCGGGCGAGGCGCCACGCCACCGGATGACCGTCGGGGCGAGTAGTTCCCACGACCCGATGCCGAGCACCTGCGTGCCGACGCGCTGCCGGGGCTCGACGAGTCCGAGCGACTGCAGGACGCGGAGCGCCTCGCGCACGACCGACCGGGACACGCCGAACTCGTCCGCCACGAGCTCGGGGCGGACCACCGTGCCGGGGTCGAGCGCACCGTCGACGATGCGCTGCCCGAGGGTGTCGAGCACGTGGGCGTGGAGTCCGCGGGCTGGGGGCATCGTTCCTCCGTGCAGTACGGGTCGCGCGATCGGCGTGACGTCGGTCCCATCGAAACGGCAGACTGCGTCCGAGGGCGGATGGCGCGCGGCGGATCGTCGTATAGTCTGATTAATCAGATTATTGAGGGTCGGTGCGCGAAGCGCCAGCCGCCCCTCGACACGAAGGCGACGGAGCCGCGCGGCAGCGGCTCCAGGAAGGGGCACCGATGCCTCACGCTCCAGTCCACCTGCTCGCCCACCCCGTGGGCACGGTCCTCGCGGCCGAGGGCGGCGGCACCGAGACGGTCGACCCGTCCGGGCCGATCCCGCAGCTGATCATCGCGGCCCTCGTCGGCATCGTCGTGATCATCGCGCTCATCACCTGGCTCAAGGTGCACCCGTTCATCGCGCTCGTGATGGGAGCCCTGGGCGTCGGCATCGGTGCGGGGCTCGCGCCGGACAAGGCCGTCGTGAGCTTCGGCAACGGCTTCGGTGCGACGATGACGAGCGTCGGCATCCTGGTCGGGCTCGGGTCGATGTTCGGCAAGATGCTCGTCGACTCCGGCGCCGCCGACCGCGTGGTCGACACCCTGGTGCGCAGGTCGTCGAAGGCCGCGCTGCCGTGGACGATGGCCCTGATCGGTGCGCTGATCGGCCTGCCGATGTTCTTCGAGGTCGGCCTCGTGCTCCTCATCCCGATCATCGTGCTCGTCGCGAAGCGCAGCTCCGTGCCGATCATGAAGATCGCCGTGCCCGCCCTGGTCGGCCTGTCGACGATGCACGCGTTCGTCCCGCCGCACCCCGGCCCGCTCGTCGCGATCTCGACCGTCGGCGCGAACCTCGGCACCACGCTCGCCTTCGGCATCGTGCTGGCGATCCCGGTCATCATCCTGGCCGGGCCGGTGTTCGCCCAGTTCGCGGCCCGCTGGGTCGACATCCCCGCGCCCGACATGTTCGGGTCGCGTGGGTCGGACGTCGGCTCGGCGTCCGGTCCGCAGGACCCCGCCTCGGGCGGACGGGAGGCCCGGCGCGGCCCCGCCACGCAGGACACCGCGTCCCTTCCCAACGGCAAGAGCGACTTCACGCGCGTCATCAGCGAGCCCCGCAGCCCGTCGTTCACCGTCGCGCTCATCGGCATCCTGCTGCCCGTCGTCCTCATGCTCGCCCAGGCCGTCCGCGAGGCCACGATGCCCGACGCCGCTGGCTCGTGGGTGAGCCTGCTCGACTTCCTCGGGTCGCCGATGATCGCGATCGGCATCGCGGCGATCTACGCGATGGTCTTCTTCGCGATCGGCGGCGGCATGGACCGGTCCGCCGTGGCGAAGTCGCTCGAGAGCGCGCTGCCCCCGGTCGCCGGGGTGCTGCTCATCGTCGGTGCCGGCGGTGGGTTCAAGCAGGTGCTCATCGACACGGGCATCGGCGGGGTGATCGCCGACGCCGTGAAGGACTCCGGCGTCTCGGTGCTCCTCGTCGCCTGGGTCGTGTCGGCCCTGGTGCGTGTCGCCACCGGGTCGGCCACGGTCGCCACCGTCACCGCGGCGGGCATCATGGCCCCGATCGCCGCCGACCTGTCCACGCCGATGACCTCGCTGCTCGTACTGGCGATCGGTGCGGGCTCGGTGTTCCTGTCGCACGTCAACGACGCCGGGTTCTGGCTCGTCAAGGGCTACCTCAACACCACCGTGGGACAGACCTTCAAGACGTGGACGGTGCTCGAGTGCCTCATCTCGGTGCTCGGTCTGCTCGGGGTGCTGCTGGCCGGGGTGTTCATCCGATGAGCGGCGGCTCCGCTCTGGATGCGCGTGTCCTGGTCGTCATGGGGGTCTCCGGTTCCGGCAAGTCGACCGTCGCCGCGATGGTCGCCGAGCAGCTCGGGTGGGACTTCGCCGAGGGCGACGCCATGCACCCGCAGGCCAACGTCGACAAGATGCACGCCGGTACGCCACTGACGGACGAGGACCGCTGGCCGTGGCTCGACGTCGTCGCCGACTGGATCCGCGGGCACCTCGACGCCGGTACGGACGGTGTCGTGACCTGCTCGGCGCTGAAGCGGTCGTACCGCGACGTGCTGCGGGCGCCCGGCGTGGTGTTCGTGCACGTCGCCGGTGACGGCGCGTTGATCGAACGGCGCATGTCGCAGCGGTCTGGCCACTTCATGCCGACGTCGCTGCTGCAGTCCCAGCTCGCGACGCTCGAGCCGCCGCAGGACGACGAGGCGCACCTGACGATCGCGGCCGACCGGACCCCGGAGGAGGAGAGCGCCGAGGTCGTCGAGCGGCTCGGGCTCGGCGGCGGCCGCTAGCTGAACCGGATCGGGGTGCCGACGGGCAGGGCGGCGAGGGTGCGGGTCATCTCCGCCGAGATCCGCACGCACCCGTGCGAACTGCCGGTCGGGTCGGGGTAGTAGTGCAGCGCCGTCAGTGCCGCGTTGCCGCCGTACGACGGGATCCGCGACGAGTGCGCGCCGGTCAGGATGATCGGGTTGCCCTGCGTGTAGGTCACACGGGTGTCCACGTACGCCGCTTCGACGTAGGTGGCGGTGTCGGACGGTGTGGGGTCCTCGGGGGTGCCGAGCCGGGCCGCCTCGGTCGCGGTGACCTGGCCGCTCCGGGTGACGACGGAGACCGTGCTCCGGGCGACGTCGACGCGGATCATCCGGTCGGTGTCGGCGACCGTGAAGTCGGCGGCCCGTGCCCAGGCGAACGTGGCGCTCGGCGCCTCCGGGTCGCCGCCGACGCCCGGGGTGCGGTTCCGGGCCGGGGTCGAGACGAGGAGCATGCCGCCGTCGACGCCGGGCGACCGGCCCCAGACAGCGGTGGCGGCGGGCAGGTCGATCGTCGACACCAGGTGCGACAGCGTGGCCACCGGGCGGGCGCGGCTGGACGGGCTGGCGTACAGGGCCACGAGGTCGTGCCGCGGGGTGGCGATCTGCCAGGTGTCCGCGGGGCGGACGTCCCCGCCGTCGAGCAGTTCGGGGACGACGCCGTCGTGGAACGCCGACGGCAGGGCGGCGAGGGTGGCGGCCGACGGCGCTCGGGGGACGGCCGCGAGCGTCGGGGTGGGGGTCGGCGTCGGCGTCGCGGTCGGGGTGGCCCGTGCGACGTGGGTCGGGTCGGCGTCCGGCCGGTCGGCGGTCACCCCGACGACGACGGCGGCCGCGACGGCGAGCGCCGCTGCACCCCCGACCACGGCGATCCAGCTCCTGCGTCGCATCGGCATCCCCCTGTGCTCCTGGTCCAGCGTGCGCTCGTCGTCTGGGTGTGTGCTCCTGGTGTCGTCAGCGTTCGGTGACCCGGCCGGCGTCGACGTGCCACTGCCGGTCGAGGCGGACGGTCTCCAGCATGCGCCGGTCGTGCGTGACGAGCAGCAGGGTGCCGTCGTACGACTCCAGCGCCTGTTCGAGCTGCTCGATGGCCACCAGGTCGAGGTGGTTCGTCGGTTCGTCGAGCACGAGCACGTTCACCCCGCGGGCCTGCAGCAGCGCCAGTCCGGCGCGGGTCCGTTCGCCGGGGGAGAGCGCCGACGCGGGCCGTCCGACGTGGTCGGCCTTCAACCCGAACTTCGCGAGCAGCGTCCGGACGTCGGCGGTGGTGT
Organism: Curtobacterium sp. 18060; assembly: GCF_902706105.1. Taxonomy (NCBI): domain Bacteria; kingdom Bacillati; phylum Actinomycetota; class Actinomycetes; order Micrococcales; family Microbacteriaceae; genus Curtobacterium; species Curtobacterium sp. 18060. The sequence goes on from NZ_CACSJV010000078.1 coordinate 4,295, forward strand.
ACTCGGGCACGATCGCCTCGAACGCCGCGGCGAGTGACTGGTCGCCGGTGAAGGCCGCACGGGCCTGGTCGACCTCGCCGACGGCGACGCTCGACCCGAGCGAGGCGGTGCCGGTCGTCGGCGCCTGCTTGCCGAGCAGTGCCCGGAGCAGCGTGGACTTGCCGGCGCCGTTCGGTCCGGTGATGCCGATGCGGTCGCCGCCGTCGACCTGCAACGACACCGGGCCGAGCGTGAAGTCGCCCTGCGTGAAGGTGGCGTCGGACAGGGTGGCCACGACGGCCGAGGACCGGGGCGCGCTGCCGATCGTGAACTCGAGCTGCCACTCCTTGCGGGGCTCCTCGACCTCGTCGAGCCGCGCGATGCGGGACTCCATCTGGCGGACCTTCTGCGCCTGCTTCTCGCTCGACTCCGAGGCGGCCTTGCGCCGGATCTTGTCGTTGTCCGGGGTCTTCTTCATGGCGTTGCGCACGCCCTGGCTCGACCACTCGCGCTGTGTGCGGGCGCGGGAGACCAGGTCGGCCTTGGTGGAGGCGTAGTCCTCGTACGCGTCGCGCTTGTGCTGCCGGGCGATCTCGCGCTCCTCGAGGAACGAGTCGTAGCCGCCGCCGAACAGCCGGTTGGACGACTGCACCAGGTCGAGCTCGAGCACGCTCGTCACCGACCGCGCCAGGAACTCCCGGTCGTGGCTGACGAGCACGACCCCGCCGCGGAGGCCCCGGACGAACCCCTCGAGCCGGTCCAGCCCGTCGAGGTCGAGGTCGTTCGTGGGCTCGTCGAGCAGGACGATGTCGAACCGCGACAGCAGGAGCGCCGCCAGCCCGACCCGAGCGGCCTGCCCACCGGACAGCGCGGTCATGAGCGAGTCCGGCCCGACGCCGTCGTCATCGGTTCCGGTCTCGAGGCCGAGGTCGGCCAGGACGGCGGGGATCCTGTCCTCCAGATCAGCGGCGCCCGCGGCGAGCCAGCGGTCGAGCGCCGTCGAGTAGCGGTCCGCGGCAGCGTCGCCGGCGTCCGGGTCGCCGAGCGCGGCAGCCGCGGCGTCCATGGCCTCGGTCGCCTCGGCCGAGCCGGTCCGTCGGGCGATGTACGCGGCGACGGTCTCGCCCGCGATCCGCTCGTGCTCCTGGGGGAGCCAGCCGACGAACGCGTCGGTCGGTGCGAGCGACACCGTGCCCGCCAGGGGCTCGTCGACACCCGCCAGCAGTCGGAGCAGGGTGGACTTGCCGGCACCGTTCACGCCGACGACGCCGATCACGTCGCCCGGTGCCACCGTGAGGTCGAGGGAGTCGAACAGTGTGCGAGCGGCGTACCCGCCGGACAGGCCCTTGGCGACGAGCGTGGCGGTCATGCGCCAATCGTCCCACGCGGCGGCGCGCGCACGGCACCGCCCTCGGAGCGCCCGGTGCTCCGGGTGCAGCACACTGGACGGATGGCATCCTGCGTCTTCTGCGCGATCATCGCCGGCGACGAACCGGCCGTGTGGGTCGAGCGCGAGGACCACGCCGTCGCGTTCGCGCCGCTGCCCGGGTCCGCGCTCGCACCCGGGCACACCCTCGTCGCACCGGTCGAGCACGCCGACGACCTGCTCGGTGCCGCCCCGGTGGCACTGGCCGCCACCGTCGCGCTCGCGCAGCGTGTCGCACGGGCGATGCGGGGCGCACTCGGCGCCACCGGCACCGTCGTGCTGCAGGCCTCCGGCGCCGATGCCGGGCAGAGCGTGCGGCACCTGCACTTCCACGTCGTGCCGTGCTGGCCGGACGACGGCACGACGCACTGGCCGGAGCCGCCCTCGGCACACGTCGTCGACGGTGACCCGCACGCACTCCTCGCCGAGATGTTCGAGTAGCCGATCCCGGGCAGCGGTGCGTGGAACGGAGTGGAGTGGGCGCTGCACCGTCACCCGTCACACCGACACCCGCAGGAGCACACCATGACCACGAAGATCACCCTGATCATCGACAACCCGACCGACCCGTCGGCGTTCGAGCAGTCCTACGTGGAGCTCGAGGCACTCGCCGCGAAGCTGCCCGGCCTGCAGCGGCTCGAGGCGGCGAAGGTCTGGCCGAAGGAGGACGGCACGCCCACACCGGCGCACCGCACCCTCGACCTGTACTTCGCCTCGTACGGGGATGCCTCCGACGCGGTGGCGACCGCCGAGGCCGGCGCGTTCTTCCAGCAGCTCGGCGGCACGGGCGCCACGTTCACCGGCCTGTTCTCCGACATCGAGCACGAGTAGCACCGGGCCGGGCCTGGTGCCGGGCCTGGCCGGGCGCCGGGCCCGGGTCTCGGGCTGAGCGACACTCCTCGGGTCCCGCGCCGCGTGGAGTGTCGCTCAGCGCGAACCTCGGCCCGGCAGGTCCGGCACGCCCGGCAGGCCCGGCACCGGCACGGGCGCCAACCGGCCCGCGCCGACGGGCAGTACACCCGCGCGGTACTCGAGCACCTCCGCATCGCCGACGGTCACCGTCGCCGCGCCGAAGCGCCATGCCCGGTTGAACAGGTACACCCCGATCACGGTCCGGCCGTCGTCGGCGACCGCCCACGTGCCCGTGCCCCACTGCGCCGGGTGGCCGACTCCATCGATCGTGACGGTCGGGCGGGCGAACCAGGTGAGCAGGGGGCGAGCGAGCCGGAGCTCGATCCGGCGCTTCGTCGTGCCGGAGGGGAGAGTCGTGTCCACCTCCGCAGGATAGGGCCACAGAACCCGGCGCCAGCGCACCGGCGCCGCCGCCAGCGCACCTGTGCCCGCCGCACCCGCGCACCCGTAGCGTGGCGGCCATGACCACCACCGTCCTCGTCGCCGGCGCCACCGGAGACCTCGGCGGACGCATCGTCCGCGAGCTCCTGCAGCACGACACCCGCGTCCGCGTCCTCACCCGCCGGTCCAGCACCGGCGCCCAGCGGCAGTTCGCCGACGACGACCGCGTCGACGTCGTCACCGCGGACTACACGGACGCACCGGCGCTGGTCACGGCGCTCGCCGGCGTCGACGTCGTCGTGTCCACGGTCAGCGGTACCCGCGCCGTGATCGTGGACGCCCAGCGTGCCCTGCTCGAGGCCGCGGTCCAGGCCGGCGTCCCGCGGTTCATCCCCTCGGACTACGCCGCCGACTACCGCTCGATCACGCCCGGCTCGAACCGCAACTTCGAGCTCCGTCGCGAGTTCGCCGCCGCTCTCGACGCTGCACCGATCCGTGCGACCTCGGTGCTGAACGGGGCGTTCACGGACATGCTCACCGGTCAGGCGCCGCTGATCCTGTTCGACCGCCAGCGGGTGCTCTACTGGTCGTCGGCCGACCAGGTCCTCGACTTCACCACGAAGGACGACGTCGCGCGCGTGACGGCGCTCGTCGCACTCGACGTGGACGCACCCCGTGTGGTCGAGGTCGCCGGCGACCGCGTCACGGCACGGTCGATCGCCGACACGATGTCCCGACTGACCGGCACCCCGTTCCGGTTGCAGTGGGCGGGGACGACCGGCACGCTGTCGGCGATGGCACGGATCGGCCGACGGCTGTCGAAGGACGACGCCGAACCGTTCCCGGCGTGGCAGGGCATGCAGTACTTCGTGAGCATGTTCAGCGGCGAGGCGGAACTCCACCACGTCGACGACGACCGCTTCGGTCCGCACGGGTGGACGAGCGTCCGCGACGTGCTCGCAGCTCACCTGGGCGTCTGACGGTCCGACCGGGAGGCCCGCCCCGCGTCGCGCAGGACGGCCGGCGGTCCGCCGCCGTGGCCGTCACGGGCACGCGCCGGCCGGGTCCTGCGCTGACGGTCAGGCGCCGCGGACAGCCCTGACGATCTCCTGCCGTGCTGCTCGTCCGCCGCGCGTCGGCAGCAGGGGGAACACGTGCAGCGCGCCGGGGCGCTCGCGCAGCGTGACGTCCACGCCAGCGGACCGGGCGGCCGCGACGAGCAGGTGCGCGTCGGGGTTCAGCACGTCGTGGGTCCCGGTGTGGACGAGCATCGGGCCGAGGCCGTGGAACGAACCGGTCAGGGGACTGACGACCGGGTCGTCGATCGACAGGCCGTCGGCCCACAGGTGACCGAGGACGCGGCCCCCGTCGCGACCGAGCCACGGGTCGCTCGGCTGCACCTCGGGGATGCGCGGGTTCGAGAAGCCGAGGTCGAGCGCCGGTGACACCAGGACGGTCCGGAGCGACGGTACGCCCTCGTCGCGCAGGGTCTGGGCGACCGACAGCGCGATCTGCCCGCCGGCGGAGTCGCCGGCGAGCTGCACCCGTCCGCGCTGGTCGATGACGCGGCGTGCGACGTCGACGACCAGGTCGTGTGCCTGTCGGGCGTTGCCGTCCGGCAGGAGTCGGTAGATCGGCACGGTCACGGTGGCGCGCGCCTCGGCGGCGAGCTGGGCGATGAGCGCCCAGTGCTGCGGGGCGATCTCGTGGACCCAGCCGCCGCCGTGCACGTACACGAGGTCGCGGAGCGGTGGCTGTCGGCTCGGGGTCACGGTGTACACGGGGGAGCCGCCCTGACGGTGGACGTCGACGCGCACGTCGGGCCGGAGGCGCTTCGGTGGTCCGAAGGGTTCGGGGCGGAGGGCCTGTCGGCGGACGGCTCGGTGCGCTCCCGCTTCGGTGACGAACGGCGCGTTCGCGTGCGTGGCCCGCAGGAACAGCGGGACCGCGGCTTCGGGGACGATCACGCCGTGCCTCCTGCGTCGGAGGTGTCGTCGGCCTCGCGCACCGGCTCGCTGAGTCCGAGGAGTGCGCCCCGCACCGCGGCGACGCGGATGGTCGCGGCATCGTCGTAGAGCACCGTCTGGCTGACCGCGCCGACGTGTGCGGCGACCACCGCCCGGGTGAAGACGTCCGGCGCGACGGTCAGTCGCCGGCCCTGTGCCGTGACCGACTCGACGAGCAGCGGTTCGAGTGCCGCGTGGAAGGCGTCGGTGTGCGCTCGGAGCAGTGCCCGGAGCTCGGGTTCGTGTCGCGCCCGGGACAACAGGACCGAGCGGATCGCGTACCACTTGCCCTCGGGTGGCAGGCCGCCGAGGACACCGGAGACGATCGCGTCGACGGACTGCGGGTCGGTCGTGCCGAGCGCGGCCCGGAAGCCGTCCTCGAGCCGCTCGACGACCACGGCCTCCTGCGCTTCGTACACCGCGAAGAAGAGCTCGTCGGTCGTCGCGAAGTTCGAGTAGAAGGCCCCGCGCGTGAACCCCGCACGTGCGACGATCGCCTCGACGCTGGCCGAGGCCGAGCCGGTCTCGTCGAACAGCGCCTCGGCCGCGCGGACGAGCTCCGCGCGGGTGCTGCTGCGCCGCCGGGTGGGGCGGGCG
>NZ_CACSJV010000079.1:0-9443 GCF_902706105.1 Curtobacterium sp. 18060
CACCTTGTCCGCTCGATGCAGCCGACGGATCTCTGCCCACGTGTCCACTGTGATCACCCTCCTAGCGTCAACCAGGGGGTCCATCCCAGTTCGGCGTCAGGGGGTCCGTTCTACTTCGGCATCAACAGCAGCCGGCGCAACCGGGTTCCTTACCGGTGGACTGCTCACTACAGTGCTCGGCTGGCCGTCGGTGTTCTGGGTCAACGCACCGGTCGCTGCGCTCCTATTCGTCGGAGTGGCCCTCGTCGTGCGGGAGGAACCGGAGCCGCATCGGGCCGAACGGCTCGATGCCCTCGGCGCAGTCCTCCTCGTCGCCGCCGCGATGCCGGTCATCGCAGGCACGACCCTGCTCGAGGCACAGGCCACGCAGCCGCAGGGTGTTGGACTGATCCTCCTCAGTCTGGTGATCGCTGGGTTGTTGGCCTGGCGGCTCCGCCGCGCACGTGCACCGCTCGTGCCGCGGGATGCGTTCCGCGACACCAACCTCCGACGTGGGTCGGTGCAGTCATTCCTCAACACCGCGACCACCAGCTCATCGTCGGTGCTGGCAACACTCGTGCTCCAGGACCGCCTCGGGATACCAGCACTGCTGTCCGGGCTGGTCCTCATGGCATTCAGCCTCGCCGTCATCGTCGGATCCGTCGCAACCGGCCAAATCGCTCCCCGACTCGGACCAGACCGGTTGGCCGCAGTGGGGGCTGCAACCATCGCATGCGGTAACGCGGTCCTCGCTGTTCTAGGCCACTCGTGGCCGTGGATCGCGGCCGGCGTCGCCGTGATCGGCCTTGGCCTTGCAGCGGCTTCGGTCGCAGCGACCGGCCTGGGTACCAGCGTCCCGGCAGCCTTGGCCGGCAGCGCAGCAGGCATCGTGAACACCGGAGCGCAGCTCGGCACAGCGATCGGGACCGCCCTCATCATCCTCATCGCAACCGCATCGACCCCATCGGTCGGATGGGCGGTCGCCGCAGGAATCGCACTCATCTGCGCAGGGTGGTCCCGCCTCCGCCGCCAATCCGCCGCCACAACCTGACGACCCGCACCGACATGTCCGGTCACCGATCGGCTACTGAGACGGTCAGTACCTTGCCTGGACTGGCCAGTCGTGGCAGGTTTTGCCTGCTGACTCATCGACAGCACGTTTGAGAACCTTCGCCCCTTGCGGTGAATCAGAGCACCTTGCAACAAGCGGCGCTCACGCCTCAATCGCTCAACCTGCACGACCGGTCCGAGGCGGTCACTCGCGACTTGAACAAGTAGACAATAACCGTTGCGCAAGAACAGTTGAGCAACTACGTTACTTGCATGACCTCTCGCGACACGCTCCGTTCGACCCTCACCGACGCCGCTTCGATGCGGGTGCTGGCCCACCCGACGCGCCTGCGCCTTCTCGGATTGCTGCGCGAGCGAGGTCCCCAGACTGCGGCGCAGCTCGGCGACGTCGTAGATGAGGCCCCGGGCACGGTCAGCTACCACCTATCCAAGCTCGCCACGAGCGACCTCATCCACGCGGCCGAGCCGCAAAGCGCCGACCGGCGTGAGCGCTGGTGGCAGGCCGCAGCACCCCTCACTTCGTGGGAGCCGGCCGACCTGCTCGACGACCCAGCTCGCCTCAGCGCATCGGCCGCCCTCGAGAAGTCGATTGTCCAGGCGAACGCCGCGCGCTACCTCCAGTACGTCGACGCCAGACCGGCCCTGCCGCGGGAGTGGGTCACGGCAGCGGCTGGCGGCGACCGTGCGATCCGCCTCACCGTGACGGAGCTTGCCGCCCTGCGCGCCGAACTCGAGTCCGTCGTAGACCGCTGGGTAGATGTCGGCGCCGCGCACAGCCCCGACGCCGACGACGGGGCCGAGACGGTCGTCCTCGCCTATCACGCCTACCGGCACCCAGGTGGCGCGGGCGCGTGACTAAGAACACCCCGCCCACTGAGACGCCCGCTCCCGACGAGCGCCCCGCGCACGTTCACGCCGCGCAGAGCGACGCATCCGACAAGGGTGGCGACGGCAAAGCCGGTACGTCGAGTCGCGCGGCCCGCGCAGCCCTCGTCGCCCTCGTCGCCGCTCACGCGGTCTCGCAGACGGGCAACGTGGTCACGGCCTTCGCGGTCCCCTTCTACGTCCTCGCGCTCGGCGGCTCCGGCGTCGAGATCGGCGTCGCCGCGGCGTTCGCGACCGCGCCGGTGATCATCGGCGGCCCACTCGGCGGGGTCGTCGTCGACCGGGTCGGCCACCGTCGCGCCGCAATCGTGGCGGACGTCGTGAGCGGTGCCTCCGTCCTCGCGATGCCGGTGTTGGCGCTGACGATCGGTCTGCCGTTCTGGGCGTTGCTGGCGCTGGTCTTCGTGGGAGGCCTCCTCGACACCCCAGGGCAGACCGCTCGCCGCGTGATGCTGCCGGGCCTGACCGAGCGGGCGGGTGTCCGCATCGAGCGCAGTGTCGGCCTCCTCGACGGGTCCGAGCGCTTCGCGAAGCTGGTCGGCGCTTCCCTGGCGGGCCTCCTCGTGGCGGCCGTCGGCCCGATCGCGTCACTGTTCGTCAACGCTGCGACCTTCGTGGTGTCGGCGGTACTGACATGGGCGCTCGTCCCTCGCGATGCGAAGGCAGCAAAAGCAGACACGGGGATCGGGGGCGCGCGGCGCGCGTCCTTCTGGGGCGACCTCGCAGAGGGTGCTCGTTTCGTCGTGCGGGACCCGCTGATGCGGCTGCTGGTCGGGCTGGTGCTCATCACGAACCTCCTCGACGCCGCTCGCGGATCGACCCTGCTTCCCCTCTACGCCAACGACCGTCTCGGAGGCGCGGCAGCGCTGGGGCTGCTCGTCGCGACCATGGGTGGTTGTGCTCTCCTCGGCAACGTCGCCTTCGGTTTCGTCGCCCACCGGGTGCCGCGGCGGGTGACGTTTGCGGTGTGCTTCACACTCGCCGGCGGGCCGTCCAGTCTGGCGTTCGCGCTCGGGGCGCCGTTGCCCGTGCTCGTCGCAGCGACCGCGCTGGCAGGGCTCGCCGCGGGATCGCTCAACCCGATCCTCGCGACAGTCGAACTCGAGCGGGTGCCCGAGCACATGCGCGGCCGCGTCTTCGGCCTCATCAACGCGGGAGCGTGGGCTGGCGTCCCGTTCGGCGCCCTGCTCGGAGGGCTCGCCGCCGACACGATCGGACTCGCTTTCGCATTCGGCATCGTCGCGGCGGCTTACGTACTGACGACTCTCACACCGCTGACAGGCGGGTCGTGGCGATTGATGGAGAGGGGCAACTCAGCGCACCACGGCAGAAACGATCGTTCCTGACGTGTCCGGTGACCGATCGGCTATCGAGATGGTGCTTGGCCGGACATGGTTGTGTCCGGCCAAGCCTCACTCACGCGTCGATGTCGGTTAGCTCCGCAACTTGCACTCGTTGCGGCAGGCCTCGTACCGCTTCGCGCCAAGCCCATGCGGCAGTGAGGAACACACCTGTGGCGATGAGCCACAGCAGCCACGGCGTCCGCGAGTCCAACAGTCCGAGAGTGAGCGGGAACAGTGCCATACCGATCGAGCTCGCGGTCTGGAACACCCCGATCGCTCGGCCCCGGATGCGCGGGTGAGGGGATTCGGCCATGACCGCGTTGGCCGCGGGCAGGTAAATCATGTCCGCCGCGGCCAGCAAGACCGCGACCACGACGACGTAGGACCATGCGGCCAGCCCGTGCAGTGAAGGAAGGACGATCAGCGGCGCTGCCGTCGCAGCGGTCAAGACCGCACCGAGTGCGATGAGCGTCCCACGCTGCCGCCCAGCAATCCACCTGGTGACGGAGGTCTGGAGCAGTGCACACAGGCCGGTTGCGATAGCGAACTGAACGGGTGCGACCGCTGGGGACATGCCCCAGCGGTCGACGAACAGGACGCTGAACGCGACGTTCGGCAGCACCATGGCGGGACCAATCAGGAACTGCCCGAGCGTGATGAGTCGCATCGACCGGTCAGCGACGAAGGCGCGAAGGGATCCGGAACCGTCGACCTCGCCTGCATTGGTCGGTACCGCTGTTTGCGCGGATCGGTGCCCGGTGCGTTGCGTTGCGAACACGATGGCCGCTGCCACGCTGGTGACGACGTTGGCGAGAACGAGCCACCGCAACCCGTCCTGGTGACCGTTCGCGAGGGTGATTGCGGCGACGATCGCGCCAGTGCCGAGTGCTGCGGCTTTCGTCGCTTCGAGGAACGCGAACCACCGCTCGAATGGGCGGCCTTCTGCGAGGTCGTGGACGTAGGCAGTCCACGACGTCCAATAGAGCCGCTCGGACCCGTTGGCGAGGAAGATCGCTGCGAAGATCATCACCGGGTCGTGGGCGAACAGATAGAGCGTGAAGCCCGCTGCTGAGAGGAGGTTGTTGAGGATCATCGATGCCTTCGCACCGAACCGGTCGGTGAGGACGCCGCCGACGAGTCCGATCGGGAGGGCGACGAGTGATGCGACGGTGGAGAGGACACCGATCACCGCCAGTGGCACGTCGGTGGTGATGGTGAAGTAGACGATTGTCAGCGGCAGCGTGAGGCCGGCGCCGATGGTGTCGGTCAGGACTGCGAACGTGACGAAGCGGTGTTCGCGCAGGCTCACGAGTGAGGCCCGAAGCCGGGCAGGGGTGAAGAGCATGGATGTGATCCCGTGGAGTCGTCGCGCCGCCGCCAGGCGACGGCGCGGGCATGCAGAAGCACGCGAGCAGAATGCTCGCGGCGAGGAGAGGCCGACCGTGCTGGTCAGCTCAGTACTGCGTTGCCATGACTCCGGGAGAGATCGGACGCGGTCCGACAAGCTCGGGCGCAGGCTTCGTGGGGAACAGTCCACAAGGGGCGCAAAACGGCATCGTTGCCACCCTTCCCCATCGTCGGACCAGTTGCTCGAACGCTAGCAGCGTTCACGTTGACAGATCAACGTTTCCGTCTCGGTAACCGATCGGCTAACGAGACAGCCGGCCCGTGGAGCAGGATGTGCTTCGATACCCCGATGAAGCTCCACGTTGAGGTGCATGGCCAGGGGGACCGCACGGCGGTGCTGCTGCACGGGATGATTGGTTCTCGCGAGAGCTGGTGGCGAGTGGTGCCGCTGCTGGTCGCGAGCGGCTATCGCGTCTCAGTGGTCGATCTTCCGGGCCACGGACTGTCACCGCGCGACGACACCATGACGGTAGATCGGGCCGCCCGATCGATCGCGGAGTCCGTTGCCGACGAATGCGGACCGACGCCTGACCTCGTGATGGGCCATTCGTACGGTGCGATGCTCCTCGCCGCGGCTGTGGACGCCGGGCTGCTGGCCCCGGCGCTCTCGGTCTACATTGATGCTCCCTTCACGTCGCGCGGCGGCTGGGACCGCACCGAACTCACCGCCGAGTACGAGCAGGACAAACGAGCGCGCACGTACGACGGGCTTCGAGCATCGCGGCCGTTCTACAGCGACCAGGACTGCGTTGTCGAGGCTCGTGCAGCGGACCACTTCGATCCGGCCACGGCGGCGTCGCCGGCAACGGGCCCTGGGGTGTCCTTCGAGCCGGAGCCCGGATCGATCATCGTGCGAGCGAAGCCGAGCCTGTACGTCGATGACGTGACAGCGGCGCACCACGAGAGCCGGGGCGTGATCGTCCGGGACGTCCCCGGAGCAGCCCACTCCGTCTGGTACAGCCACTTTGACAAGTTCGTTGGCGCGCTGCCCGAGGTGTTCCAGTAAGCCATCGATCACTGGACAGCAGTCTGGACGCGCTCAGACCCGTCGGAACAGTTGCTGCTTACTTAGACCCATCCGAGCAGTTAGGGAGTGCCGCGATATCGGTGCACTCGTACTCTGTCCAACTGCCCTGGCCGTAGGTGTCGTATGCAGCGGTCGAAGCGACAGTGGCGCCCGAGCCCGCCGTCGTGACGAAGGAGGGGACCGGATCACCCTCGGTCGTTCGCTGGATCCATGTGAGCATGCCGACGTCGCCTGCTCTGCTTGCATCCATGAGGCACTTCAGGTTTTTCTTGGGAAGCGTTCGCTGGTGTCCTAGCTCCACGCTGCCGCAATTGGTGCCAGTCGGCGAGCTCACCCATCCAGGTGCGTCTGCGAGTTCACGAGCCGACGCAATGGGGTCTCCGGGAGACCCAGCGCACGCTGAGAGCAGCGGGAGCGCAGCCAGCACGATTCCCGCGGCGGCAACGCTGAGAGTCTTCTTCATGGGACGAGCATCGCCTACTCGCGCCGCTCGCTTGGTCACAGTCGAGCAACAGTCAAGCCTGCGGCATCGACGCAAGGCAACCGTTCGACAAGGCCACTGTCACTCACTCGTATCACCCGTGTACCGATAGCGGATCCCTCCGCGGGACGCAGCCACGCCGTCCGCGCTCGGCGCGCTGACCGGCTCGTTACTCAGAGGCTTGGGCGTTCCGTCGTCACTTGCTGGCTTCGTCGATCAGCGTCGTCAACACACTGCGGTTGATTGGTCCGAGGATGCGGGCGCTCACTCGGCCCTCCTCGTCGAGAACGATGGTCGCCGGCGTCGAGTTGGGTGCGTTCGTACCGGAGAACGCGAGCTGCACGGCCGCGTCCTCATCGACGGCGTTGCTGTACGAGACGTCGTGCTCCTTCACGAAAGCACGCGCGGTCGCTGCCGAGTCCCGGACATCGACGCCGAGGAAGGTCGCCTGCGCGTGCCGATCATCGCTGACGGCTTGGAGATCCTTCGCCTCGATCCGGCAGGGCGCGCACGACGCGTACCAGAAGTTGAGGACGAGCGCCTTGCCGCGGTACTCGTCGGCGCGGATGACCTTGCCGTCGAGGTCGTGCGTTTCGAAAGTGACCGGAGCACCACGATCGTCTGCGGCGTACTCCGTGACAGCACCGTCGCCCGAGATGTAGTTCTTCGTGTCACCGTCCCGGTACTGCTCGGCGAGTCCGTCGTTGCCGGTCGTACAGCCCGTGAGCGTCACGGCGACGCCGACCAACAGCGCAACACCCCAGACTCGAAGCACCCTCATGACGCCAGGGTACGCAACCTTGCGGGCAGAAGCGTGCCGCCCTCCCTCACCTCACGACGGGCCAAGGCCATCACGCAGCGAGCAGACGGAGAGGCTGTCGGACACTAGGCACCCGGGGCATGGGCCGTTGTGCGGTCGGGCAGCGTCCTTCGTTATGACCGTGATCTTCAATCTGACCGGAGTGTGTGACTCGGGCGTTCCGTCAACGATCCGGACAGTGGTGACTTCTCCGTGCCCGAGACCAATGGCGGGCAACAGCACAGCGTTTCGACACTGTCCGACCGCCGACCGCCGACCGTCGACCGTCGACCGCACCACGGCAACATCATCGGGTGGATCGTCCGCGTCCAAAGCTGATATGTACCTCGTCCGCGGCAACGCTGCCGTCCGGAAGCCGATCGGCGACCGGACAGCGCTCAGGTCGATGGAGCGGCGTCGGGGCCGATCGCGGTCACTGTCCCGATGAATCGAGCCGGTTCCTCGTCATCAGTGAAGGTCACGGGAGTGAGCTCGGAAACCGGAATCAGCCCACTCGCTCCTTCATCTGTCCTGAACCACACCGCGGGAACGGGGTCGCGGCCCTCCTCTGCTGCCAGCATCGCAGCGGCTGCGAGCTGTGGCCAATGCGCCTCCTGCTCCGCGGAGACTCCCATCGCTACCGTCTGAATCGTCAACACACGCACTCGTTCATAGTGCGCCGGAACATGCTCGAGCGCGTCCCGTATGCCGATCGGCTACCGAGACGGGATCACGACACGACTTTGAGAACGACGATCGTCATCAGAGCTGCAGTGCTCGTGTCATCTCGAGCAGCCGCAGTGTGCATACGGGCAGCCCTACGGTCCTCCGGTTGTCGTCACCGCTTACCAGCCTGGGCCGCCGCGCGGGTTGAGCATCACCAGCATGATCCTCGGCTTGGTGTCCATCGTCGCGGGCTTCACACTGGTCGTTCCGCTGGTCGGGCTCATCCTCGGCTTCGTCGGCATCCGGAGAGAGCCCGCCGGCCGCGGCATGGCGATCACCGGTCTCATCCTGAACGGCATCATCATCGCCGGCTGGGTGATCCTCTTCCTGATCATGCTCCTTGCCGGCATCGGCCTATTCGGCACCGCCGCAAGCAGCAGCTCCAGCGGCTACTAAGCGTTTCCGCGCCAACACGCGCCGTCGCGTACCGTTGTTCGTCGGGTTACACGAGCTGCACTACTCCCGCTGCTCGCTTTCGCTCGCCAAGTGGCCTCGTCGTTCAGGAGTGACAGTAGAACCCCCCCACCGAACTCGACCGCGTACTTGCCCTTGTCGAGGTACTCGGACTGCAGGTACGCGGCCCACGCCTGGGCGCCCTCGTCCGGTGATGCGCTAGCGATGGCATGGGCGGTCTACAGGACGATGTCGAACATCTGGAAGGGTCCGACCCGTGCGCCGGTAGCGATCCGCCAGGTCGTGTCCACGGTCTCTGGGTCTGATGTGACCCCAAGCCGATTCGCTTACGACCGCCCTCTCCCACTCTGAAGTAAACCGCTACGCCACATCACCACTTCAAAAACTAGAAATAATATAAATGCGACGAAGTATAACCCAGTACGTTGCCCGTCAGGCAGGTTCACATTTAACGAGATGACTATTGCGCCAATTAAGAAAGCGAGAAAAACGATTGCGGAGGTGATTGCCCACCCGATCGATACTCGTTTGCGGACTGCCGTGGCCCGAAGGCCCGCATTCCCGGCGATGATCAGCACAAATCCGAACAGCATCACTACGCGCCAGATTCCGTTGGGGTTCTCCGCGGCAATACCGCCGACTAGCACGCCGACTGCGCCAATGGAGAGCCCCACAAAGCTTGCGATCGATTTAACCAATTACGGCACCGCCCAACCGTGGATGGTTCACCAGAGCACACCCCGAGGACGAGCGTCGTTCGGAGGCACAGGCCGGTCCTTCACCAAGTAGAAGATCACGCAGCCGGCTCCGTACGAAAGCCCTCCGATGTAACCGTAGACGCCTCCAATTCCACTTAACCCGGCGACCCCCAGGTTGACAAAAGGCCCACACACCACGTCATATACTTCGGCGGGAGTGGCAAGACCGGTCGAGTCTTGCGCATTGACCGGGTCCCCTCCAACATATGCATACCGGTTGGCGTTGCTCGGGCTGAGGGGTGCGTCGAGGGTGTCGCGTTCGATCCACGCTCCCGTGGTGCTGGACTGCCACCGGTACCCGAACTTCGTCAGACCGTTGTCGGTGCTGGACGAGCGGAGACCAGCCTTAAATCCGTACGGGTTCTGCTGCCACTGCGCACTGTCACCGCCGGCCTTCACGGTTTCGACGCCGTAGGGGTCGTAGGCGACGGTGTACGCGGTCTTGCCGGTGTCCGCGATCGCGGCGGCCGGATTTCCGGTGCCGTCGATGACCCACATGCTCGTGGTGCCGTCCGTGGTCTGCAGGTCCAGGGGCTGCCCCGCGGACGGGTCG